>CAZFNT010000030.1:9047-16263 GCA_964520315.1 uncultured Gemmatimonadota bacterium | reverse complement strand
GCCTGCGGCCACCTGTCTTCTCCGATCGCGCTCGCCCCCTCACCTGCCGAAAGGGGCCCGAGCCCACCTGACTACGGGACATCCGATGCCCGCGCCGAGCTCGATCGTTGGGCTCTGTCCTCGAACAAGCGCATCCAATCGCGCTCTTCGTTGGAATACGCTCTGATGCTGGCCGACGCCGGCCTGCTCGATGAGGCGATCGCTTCGATGGAGCGCTATCATCAGAGATCCGGGGCTCATAACCTTGCGTCCCGCATGCTCGCGGGACTCTACCGAAGAGCCGGCCGACTGAACGACGAGCGTTCGTTTTGCGAACGCATGGTCGCCCGCGACCCCACCTTCGACTACTACCGAAATCGCCTCGCCGAGCTCGATTCCCTGGCGGCGGACCCCACGCCTTGACCACTTGATACCCCATGCCACGCCTCCCGAAGGACCGACTGCGCTTGATGTCCGCTTACTTGCGGCGAAGGTCGACCGATCTTCCCGGCCCGAGTGGGCTGATGGTGGAAACCACCGTTCGCTGCAACCTGCTCTGCCCCATGTGTCCTCGAACCGGCGTGGCATATCCGGCCGAGAGCCTGCCCGACGAGCTCCTTTTCCCTCTGATCGAAGAGCATGCGCGCATAGGTGGCGATCACCTCTACACCTACGGCCTCGGCGAGCCGCTCCTCGACCCCCGCATCTTCGACCTTCTCGAAAGGTGCCGGGAGCTGGACGTGGACACGATCCTCTCGACCAACGGCACCCTGCTCGACGAGGATCGGCGCCGCAAGCTCCTCGACTCCGGGTGCCGGCATGTCATCGTGGGCATCGACGGCGTTACCGAAGAGACCTACGACTACTATCGTGCGGGCGGGAACTTCGCCCGCGTCGTGGAGCATGTCCGAGCGTTCGCGGCGGAGAAGCAGCGTCGCCGCTCCTCGATGACCCTCGTCGTCCAGTTCATCCGCATGCGCCGCAACCTGCACGAGCAGCAGGCATTCATCGACGAGTGGTCCGGTGTGGACGGCGTGGACACCGTTCGCATCAAAGAGGAGGACATCGGCATCGAGGAGCATCGGCTCTACGAGCTCGACGGGTACTTGCGCGAAAACGCCTGCTTCCTTCTGTGGCGTGGTCCGATGGTCGTGCGCCACAACGGGGACGTGTACCCCTGCTATCACATCGCGGAGAACGGTGAGCCGCTCGGCAACATGGCCGATTCGAGCCTCGAGGAGCTGTGGAACTCCGCCGAGATGGAGCGGCTGCGATCCCTGCATGGCGAGGGCCGGTGGAACGAGGAGTCCATGTGCAAGACTTGCCCCTGCGCACGCCCCCGCCTGCCATGGGTGCTGGGAGCCATGGCGCTACGCGGTCGAACAGTGCGGCGCTGGGTTCCCGTGGCCGAGCGGATCGCTCTGCGCTTTCCTCGTCTTTTCAGTGAGCAGCGCGAGGAATGCGATCTCGCAAGCCAGTGAAAAACTCGCGTGCCCTCGGCCTATAACCAAGGCGCGCGCGCGCCTTCTCTATGTCGAAGTAGCAGGGCTCGTTGAGCAGACGGAATCGGGACGCGTCCTTCTGCAGCGACGCACCGACGATTTTCGCGGCGATGTCCAGGGTTCGCACGGCGGGGTGGACTAGCGCGAAGGGCAACGTGAGGCGGGGCGGGGGCAGGCCCCGGTCTCGCGCCAGGGCCTCGACGAACTGTCTCAGGCTCACCGGCTCCGCGTCGGTGATGTTGAACGCTTCGCCCCACTCTATTTGCACCGTGAGCGCTCGGCTCACTGCCTCGGCCAAGTTGGCGATGTGCGTCATGGGCAAGGGTGTCTCGCAGCGTCCGGGAAAGACGAAGATCCGTGAACGCAAGAGACGTTCCAGACGCCGGTTGATGCGTTCGTCGTCGGGTCCACCCCAGACGAGACCCGGTCGCAAGATCACCGTCTCGAGATCGGCCGCAGCGCGCACAGCATCTTCGGCGAGAATCTTGGTGCGAGTGTATGGATCGCCTGAACGATCCAGCGGTGCATCTTCGGTGGTGCCGGTTTGCCGCCGCTTGCCGTACACCGCGAATGACGACAGATGGACGAGGCGTGGGCAGCCGGCCTTCCTCACCGATCGCAAGAGCTGCTCCGTGGCCACGACATTGTTGCGCCGGTGGGTTGCTTCATCCTCGCCGTACATGCTCGCAGCGCAGTGCACCACTGCATCCACTTCATCGAGTGCCGCATCGAGAGCGCCCAATAACGACAGATCAGCGACGACAGAGCCATGCGGCTCACGCCGGTAGAAATCCGCGGGTGGCGCGCGGCGCGCGTGCGCGACTACCGCATGCCCGGCATCGACCAGTGTGTCCACCAGAAAGCGCCCGACGTACCCGAGAGCACCGGTGATGAGGAGCTTCAAGGGTTGGCCGCCCGCGACGCGAGGACCCCGATCCCTTTTCGGGCGAGACTCCAGAGTTGACGAGTGTCGCTAACGCCTCGCAACTGCTTCAAGATGAAAGCGGGACGAGCGTAGAAGCGACGATTGAGGCGCGGGATGTACGCTCTGAGCTCGCTCTCATCGAAGAAGTAGCGCTGGCGCTCCAATGTCGTGACGGGATCCTCATCGGTGAGGCTCGTGCCCAGCCGTACTTCGGCGACGTTGAGCGCGAAGTAGTCGCAGCCTACATCGATGGCGTAGTCGGCGATGTGCTCCCATGTGCTCCGCTCCTCTCCAGGAAAACCGATCATGAAGTGCCCGCACACCTCGATCCCATGCACATGGCATCGCTCGATGGTGTCGCGGATCGACGACTCGACGAAGCGTTTCCCATGCATGCGCAGCCCATCGAGATCGGGTGTCTCGAGGCCGAGCTGCACCATTACGCAGCCGCTCGAGGCCATCGCTTCAAGAAGCGTATCGTCAAGGATGTCGGGCCGTGTGAACGCGTTCCATTCGAAGAACAGGCCTCTGCGTGCCATTTCGCGGCACATCTCCAGGGCCTCCCGGGGACGGATACCGAAGGTCGGATCTCGAATGTAGAGCTTGCGCAGTCCGCGTTGCCACAGCCAAGACATCTCGGCGATGACATCGGCGACGGGCCTCGTGCGAAAGCGCACCATGCGAGCGTTGCAATAGCGACAGGGATAAGGGCAACCAAAGGTGGTGAGGACGCTTCCAAACGGAATCGGCTTGCCGAAAGGCAACCGGTACCGCTCGAGGGGAAAGGACTCGTGGCGGGGCCGTGGATAGCTGGTTACGCGGTCGGCCGGCGCGTCGGGTTGCAGCGTGCCGTCGTCCGCCAGGTAACGAAGCCCTGGGAGCGGCCCTCGCTCGCCTTCGATGTATCGCTTGAGTCCATCGGCCGTGAAGTCGGTGACCACTCCGCGCAGGTTGGAGTACTCGGAAAAGGGCCTAGCTTCGCGAAAGAAGACCACGTCGCCCGAGGCGAAGATCTTCAAATCAGGGCGGCGCTCGGCGAGGGCGGCGGCGAAACGGCGATCTTCGTCCATCGACCTCTCGCCCGTCATCATCAGCACATAATCGCGGTTCTTCGCGCAAGCGCGACGCATAGCGACCCGGAAGGTCAGTCGCTCGACTACAGCGTCGAGAACCTCGATCTCGGCGACCTGCGCGAGCCATCCACTCTGCAGCAGAAGATCGAGCTGGTGCCAGTAGTAGTCCGCCTTGGTGATATTGCTGTGAAGGCAATCGCGCGTGTAGTGCCTTGTTCCGGGCGGGTTGAGCAGCAGAATCCGTGGGCGCGACATCGAGATGATTGTAGGGCATCGATCTTGATCAAAGGCACGCGAGTTCGAATGTCCAGGGCTGGAACCCGACAGAATGCTCAGGTCTCAACGCCCCGGAGCGTTCCGACGATGTCGCCGGCGCCAGGACCGCCTTCATCGACGCGACGGAATCGGCCGGATTCACCCACACCCACCACAAGCCCAAGCTCGATCCGAAGCTCGAGCCGATCATGGCCTGGATCGCCGCCCACAAGTTCTGGTCTGCTTGAGATACGGAGGATCGTTGTAGATCAGTTCGGTTCCGCAGTACTCAAGCTGTGCTAGAAACTGATGGGAGCAGCCATTGATCCTTCGAACGGGATAGTCGCAGGAAGACCCGGCAATCGCCCTAGGGTCAATGTCGACTCCTATGTTGTGCAAAGCAGGCGGCTTGCGTTTCACGATCGCGCCGCCGCCGAGATGACTCTCGATGTACGTATCGAGCGGCGGCATCAGACCGATGATGGCCTGACACAAACCCGATGTCGCCCTTGATCCGAGATAAGCGCCCATAGCTGCTGGTCCTGTTGATGGCTTAGAACCAGCGCCACAGTGCCCGCCCTCTATGATGTCAAGCGCTTTTCCAGGACGCTTGGCGGACGCGGAAAGGAAATGTCCGGACAGAGGGTGATAGTTACGCCTGGACCATCTATTCCGCCTCTGCGCCCACTGCGATTCCACGGCCATTGTAGTCTCGCACGACCAGTCCTTTCGTGAGCGCGAGGCGTTTGCCCAAGAGCTACTTCTGGACGGCGGCAGACTGCGTTCCTATTGAACCGGCAAGCGCTTGTACCTACTCGGCCAGGTGCTTGCCCAGCGTCTCTATTGTTGGGTAGTCCCAAGCGATTGTAGGCGGAATCCTTCGTCCGAGCCACTCCTGTAGATCACCAGACAGCACCACAGCCTCTGTGGAGTCTATTCCCATTTGCGTAAAGGGGCGATCCACAGCAATCAACTCCGTCCCCACTTTCAGATGTGTCGCTATTCTCTTGATCAGCCACTCGCCGATCTCGTCTTCGCCGGGTCTTCCTCGCTCACTTCTCATTGGTAATCCGTCAATAGTTCGAGTTGCTCTTGTGTGAATCGCTTCCGACACTCCCGCCGCCTGACCTTTCCGCTCGATGTCTTTGCAACGCCGCCCCTTCCAACCAATACGGCTCTGAAGAGATGCAGCCCGTGTTTCTCGAACACAGCCTGCTTCATTGCATCAACGATCTCTGCCATTTGGGTGGGATCGACGTCGGGTTTGACCTCCTGCACGACTACGAGTTGCTCCATGTGGTGCGCCTCGACGGAGAACGCCGCGACGCAGCCGGGCCTCAGCGCGCCGTGAGATTGCTCGACGGTCCGCTCTATGTCTTGAGGATAGTGGTTCCTCCCATTGAGGATGATCATATCCTTCAGTCGGCCCGTCACATAGAGCGCCCTCCCCTTGACAAAGCCCAGATCCCCGGTCCTGCAGAAGGGGCCTTCCTTGTCGCTCGTAAACGCCCTCAGGCCGTCCGTCGACGGCTCGGGCGAGTTCCAATACCCTTCTGCGACGGAGGGCCCTGCTATCCAAATCTCGCCGATTTGAGATTCCTCGCATGACTCACAGGTCAGGGGATCAACCACCTTGGTAGTCCCTTGTTCGTGAGCATCGATAAGGCCGCTGCTCACCAGCGCTCGACCGCCCTCAGCGTAGACCACTTTCGATTCCTCCAGCGCCCGAGGGTCAACACGACAGGTTCGCTCTCTCATTCCTCGTGGACCGCCGCCACTCACGAAGGCGGTAGCTTCTGCCAATCCGTAGCAACAGAAGAACTGCTCAATGTTGAAGCCACAGGGAGCAAAGGTCTTCGCAAACTTGACCAGAGTGCTGTGCAGGATCGGCTCCGCGGCATTTATTGCGGAATTCCAGCACGAAAGGTCCAGCCCTTCGCGCTGTTCCGCTGTAATCTTCCTTGCGCACAACTCGAAGGCAAAATTGGGGGCCACCCCGAGATCGGCCTCGAAATACGAAATCGCTCTGAGCCAACGCACAGGCTTCTGCAGAAAATCGAGGGCAGACATCAAGTAGGAACCTCCCTTGTTGTACATGCAGAGAACAATCGGTCCCACGAGTCCCATGTCATGATACTGAGGCAGCCAGCTCACCGACGAACAGGGCTGACCGGCAACATTCAGAGCATCGAGGACAGCACGCGTGTTGGCCAGTAGATTCGAGTGCTTGATCATCACACCCTTTGGCGACGACGTGGAGCCAGATGTGTACTGCAATAGAGCGAGAGTATCTGAGCCGATGTCTGGCACGGTCCATGTCTCGGCCTGTGTCAAGTCACTGCTCTGAGTGTCTATTACCTCGATCGATGACTTCTGCGGAACTTGTGACATGTAACGACTGAGCAGAGGATGAAGAAGGCTTGAGGTCAACACGGCTCCTGGCGTGGCACTATTCGCCACGGCAAGAGTCTGGTCAATGGGACGGCCCGGCATAGGGGGACAGGCTGGAACGGCTACGACCCCGGCATAGAGACACCCGAAGAAACCAGCAATGAACTCCAAACCGGGTGGATAAAGGAGCAACGCGCGCTCTCCCTGGGCCAGCCTCTGAGCCAAATCGGCCCCGATGGCCCGCGCCTGTTCATCCAACTCGGCATAGGTTACACTTGTTTGCTGCTCGATCTCTCCCTCTGTCAAGAACACGTACGCGACATCATCCGGACTATCGAGCGATCGCTGCATGAGCAGATCGACCAGGCTGGTACATAGATCAGGGTTCACCGCCATGCGCTCCTCTCACAGTTGGCCGGCTATCATCCAGAGCGGGCCTGGCCCTGCCCGGCTGCATCTCCCGCCCGCCGAGAACATCTTGCCAGCGATGGGCAACCGAGAGCCTATCCGATGTGACCATGAGATCGTGTAGACGCGAGAAGCGCTCCTGGATCGATCGATCCGACGCCGATTCCAGAAAGGCCTTCGTGATCTCTTTTCGGGCGCCAAAAACCTCGGCTCTCTTTCTGGTACTCCAGCCAAAAAGCACGTCATTTGTTGAATAGCTGTATGGAGTCGTGTCGACCTGACGGTAGAGATAGGGCGCCCACTCGCTTACCACTTCGCCGAATGCCATCGTCTGGTGGGACCAGGCATCGCATCGACCGTGCAGAGCGTAACGTTTCCTGAAGGCCGGATCATCAGAGAGAGAGTTGGGAGGCAAGTAGAATGGATAGAGCTCGAAGGGTGAATAGCCCTTGTTCTGTTGCGGCAGACCATTCAGAAAGGCAGCGGTGCGGTCGAGGGTTGCTCGACACTCACCGGGAAAGCCCACAACAAATGTGAGTGTCACATTGATTCCCTCATTGGTCGCCAGATCTATACCGCGGCGCATTGCGCCGATGCTGCACTTCCGATTCATTCGCAGGAGCTGGCCGGTGTCTGCGCTCTCTATGCCGCATATTCCAAATCGACAGCCGGATCTGTGGATT
>CAZFNT010000030.1:0-9037 GCA_964520315.1 uncultured Gemmatimonadota bacterium | reverse complement strand
ACATTGCTCCGGCCTATTCTGTCGACTCTGAAAAAGCCGCCCCAGACGATCTCCAACTCCTTTTCGATTATTGCCTCACTGAGGCTTGTAGCTCTTTGGTTATTGAAGAACACGTTATCGTCGACGAAGTTCACGAACGGCCTACCGCATTGAGTGGCCAGGCGAATCTCATCCGTTATTGACTCCAGGGAACGAGTGTGCACGCCTTCGTGTAGCAGGTAGAAGTCACAGAACTTGCAGCGATAGGGGCAGCCAACGCTGGTACGTATGGGGATGGTAGGCGGCAAATCGTCGATCATGTCCCAAT
This sequence comes from uncultured Gemmatimonadota bacterium, assembly GCA_964520315.1. Taxonomy (GTDB): domain Bacteria. Next base: position 8,730 of record CAZFNT010000030.1, on the reverse strand, counting down.
GAGTGAAATCGTCGTCTAGGTCGACCGGCTCTTCACGAGTAGGTGTCTGGATCCATGTGTCATTCGACTGGTGGAGCACCAGGTTGGACAGTTCCCCAAGACTTGCTGAAGTTGAAGAGCCGGCTCTGATGACTTCGAGCACGTCGAGAAGAGTGTACTCGCCAAAGGGTGACGCCACATAAATGGGATCGAAAAATGCCGGATCCTGCGACGAGACAAATAGCAGATCTTGGCTGTCATCCACGCCAAAGCTCGCCAGCGCCGCGGCGCGCTCACGATTGAATCCGCTAACCAGCGCCCTGGCTTGCTTGTAGATGTAGGGGCCACCGATTATCAATGGCAACGAACCTATGCGCCGTCTGAGGGCTCTTATGGATGCTAGAAGAAGATTTCTATCCGTTATGAATGTCGTGGAGAAGAGCAGCGCGATGGGATCGATGTCCAGCGCTTTTTCAAGAGCTGCGTCGTCTGCCCAATTGAAGACCGCACGGGCGTTGTATCCGTTGCGCTTGAGGTGGCTCTCAAGCAAGTAGCCGGCCAGAGGATTGCTGTTTGGAATGCCCTTGGCCATGGGAGGATCGCCCAAGGGAGAGTTGAGGAGCGCGTCCAGATTTGGAAGGGAAGCGGGATCGCCGGCTTTGGTGAGCAATCGCAGCTTGACTTCGAGGGAGCTGCGCGCAAAACGCTTGAACAATTCAAAGAAGGGACTGACGATGACGACGCTAGGTTCTTTGGCCATAGATGCTCACTGTTCATGGATACGTGAATGCTAACATAGCCACATCCCGGTTTCGAGCATCAGAAATACCCGCGGCGTTGCGCGCGTTCCATGGTCTCGTCGTCGATGCGCCGTCGGCGTTTGCCTGGCTCGGTCTGCCATTTGGCTGGGTCGCCGAGTGTCTCATCCAAAACCCGACGGAGCCGCTCGGCGCGCGCTGGCTCACGAGCGATCAGGTTGCTGTGGTCTCGTGCATCGGCTTCTAGATGGTAGAGCCCGCGCGGGGTCGACCACCCTCTCCCGCGGTCCACAATCAACTTCCAATTGCGATCTTGGATACAGGCCGCGGTCAAGCCCATCTCGCTGATGGCGAAACGTTCCGTGGCGCCGTGTCCCTGGCGCATCCAGGGCAGAAGCGAGATACCCTGAGCCGCCTCCAACCGGCGTATGCCCGCTGCATCGAGCAACGTGGGCAGGATGTCTATGGGCTGCGTGATCTCCCGAATGCGGCCCGGGCCGATTCCGGGAACACGCACGATGAGAGGAGTGTGAATCACTTCTTGAAAGAGGGCGCCCTGGTGTCCGACCAGGCCGTGCTCGCCGAAGAACTCGCCGTGGTCCGATGTGATTACGACGATCGTGTCTTCGGCTCGCGGGCCCGACAGATGGTCGAGCAGCGGCGCCAGAAGTCGATCGAGATGACGCACCTTGGTATCGTACTGTAGGCGCGCGTAGGCCCGTGCCGATTCGTCACCTCCGGCCGGGAGCCCGCGCCAAACAGACCACACCGCATCGAAAGCACGCCCGCGATAGGGCGGATTGAACTCCGCGCGGATCGACTGCAGAAAGGCGAAGATCTCGAGTGGATCGCCTGGCTTCGGACCGGCGAAGAGTTCTGGGCGCCGCTCCATCGCCCACGCTGAAAAGTAGTGTTCGGGTCGGGCCGCGACCGGCTTCGCGGATGCCGCATCAAGCGCCGCTCGAGTCGTCGGAAAGCCGGCGGGAGGCGAAGCATGACTGTTAGCCCATTGGCCTAGGTCGCCAGGCAGAGGCCTGCCGCGATTGTCGGCGGAATACGGAAAGAGCACCCCCCGCGAGTAGAAATAGACCAGGAAGGGAGAGCCCTGCGCCTCGATATCTCGGAAATCGGAGAGCCACGATTCGATTCCCTTCGAGTCGATGAAGCGGCCGAACTCCGGCCTCATTCCGGTCTTGGCGTTAATCAAGCGAGTGTTGTCTTGGGCTACGAAATAGGTCGAGTAGCCGTGCGCGCGTAGTATGCGTGGCAAAGTCGAGGCGCCCTTTGCCAAGTGGCCTGCGCTCAGTCCGCTCAGCTTGGCGCCCTTGGGTGTGACGAACAACCCGTGTCGAGAAGGGAATTGAGAAGTCAAGGTGGATACGACCGCCGGCAGCGTCCAGAACGAAGTCGAGAAGTTCCTTTCGAACACCACGGCACTCGACGCAAAGCCGCACAGATTCGGCGCCGTATCGCGGGAATAGCCATAGCAGGGTAGAGCGTCGGCTCGAATAATGTCGATGTCGAGTATGACAATACTCGGGGAACTGGGAGCGCTGCTCTCTTCCGCCGTTTCAGCACTTGGCGACAGAATCGAGACCGCTCGGATCAGAGCGGCTGGGAGCCAGGTGTTGAAAGTCATTGTCAGTGCCTCAGAACTGGAAGTAGATGAACTGCCCCCGCGTATCGACCGCTCCGTAGAGTGCGGCCAAGATCATCGCCGCCCAGAAGACCGCCCGAAGAGGAGGTGCCAACCGGATCTCTCGGCGCCGCGGCGTGTGCAGTCGGCTGTGCGCCACCGAGAAGAGCCATGCCCCGATGGCAATCGCCAGGTAGACCCAGGCTTCCGCGCCCATCGCCCAGGGCTTGCGGAGCATGCCCGCCCCGATCGCCCATGCTTGTCCCACGCTCTTCGCCCGGAAAAGCAAGGTGAGAACGAAGACGTGGAATGTGTTGAGCGCGACTGCAGTGGCCGAAGCGACAAGACTCTCACCCAAGAGCCGCCCGCCCGGTCGTCCACCCTTTGCCATCACGGCGGCCTGGTAAAGCACCACCGCGCCGCCGGCCCAAAAACCCATGAGCACGAAGTGCCACGCGGGTCCGTGCCACAGCCCCATCAAGGTCAAGACCACAAAAAGATTGAAGAGCTTCCTCGAGCGTCCGGGCCGCTTGCGGCCGATCAGCGCTGTCAGCAGGTAGTCACGGAACCACTCGCCGAGTGTGAGGTGCCATCGAGCCCAGAAATCGATCGGGTTGCGGGCAAGAAGGGGCCAGCGAAAATTCTCACGCAGCCTGATCCCGAACATCCGCGCGCTTCCGAGCGCGATGTCGCAGTAGGCGCTGAAATCGAGATATGCCTGCATTACGAAACAAAAAGTAGCCGTAGCGAGCAGGGAACCGCCCGCCTCTTCCGGCGCGGCATAGACGGCATCGACGAAGACCGCCAGTCGGTCCGCGACAACGGCCTTCTTCACCACGCCCCAGAGGATCCGTTGAAACCCTTGCTCCAAGTCATCCCACCGGAATTCCGCCTTCTTCTCGAACTGAGGCATCAGCCGCGCACTGCGCTCGATCGGACCGGCCACGAGCTGCGGAAAGAACGCAACGTAGAGCGCGAAAGAGATGAACTCCCTCTGCGGTGCGACCTTGTTGTAGAAGACGTCGATGGTGTACGAGAGCGTCTGAAAGGTGTAGAACGAGATCCCTATCGGCAACACCCAGGCCGGAGGCTCGAGCGGCCCCGCACCGAGCATGAGGAGCGAATCGCTCAACGTATCAACAACGAATGCTCCGTACTTGAAGGCGAAGAGCAGACCGAGATTCACACCCAAACTTACGCCCAATAGCCCCAATCGAACACGGCTGTTCCGAGCCGCGCTGATACGCATCGCCACAAGAAAGTCGGTCAGCGTCGATGCTAGCAACAGAAGACAGTACCAAGGGTACGCCCAACCATAGAAAATGTACGATGCAACGACCAGCATCACTCTTCCGGCGCGCCACGGCAAAATACGGTGCAACAGAAGCACCATCGCCATGAAGACCGCGAATGTATAGCTGTCAAACCTCATCGTCTCAGAAATACCCGTGCCGCTGCGCCCGCTCGATGGTCTCGTTGTCCAGCGATCTGCGCTTTCTCGGGGAGCCAACCCTCCACGTGGCGGGGTCATCGAGCACCTCATCCAAGATGCGCCGGAGCTCCTCCGCTCGCTCGGACTCGCGTTCGATCAAATTGCTCTCCTCGCCTGGATCGGAGGCCAGATCGTAAAGCCGTCGCGGAATCGACCGCCCGTCTCCCCGCTCCACGATCAGCTTCCAGCTTCGGTTCTGGATACAGGCCGCAACAAGTCCCATCTCGCTGATGGCGTAGCGCTCCTTTGCTCCGCGCCCGCGCCGCATCCCGGGCAGAAGTGAAAGCCCCTGTATCGCCTCCGGCACGCGAATTCCGGCCGCGTCGAGTGTTGTGGGAAGGATGTCTATGTGTTGCGTGATCTCGCCGATGCGGCCCGGGGCGATTCCGGGGATGCGCACGATGAGCGGCGTATGAATCACTTCTTGGAATAGGGCTCGTTGGTGTCCCACCAATCCGTGCTCACCGATGAACTCGCCGTGGCTCGAGGTGACGACGACGATCGTGTCTTCAGCCCGCCGGCCCGACAGATGATCCAACAGCGGCTCCAAGAGTCGATCCAGATATCGGACCTTGGTGTCGTACTGTAAGCGTGCATAGGCTCGCGCTGACTCGTCACCCTCGGCCACTCGCTCGCGCCAAGCCGACCAGATGACTTCCGCCACACGGTGGCGGTAGGGCGGTTCCAACTCGTCCCGAATCGAGTGAAGGAAGAGTAGTAGATCCCGCGGGTCGCGCGGCTCCTCACCGGAAAAGAGATCGGGACGTCGATCGATCGCCGACTTCGGGAAGAAGTGCTCGGGCCGGTTCATCACCAGCTTCGCCGTGGCGGAGTCGAGGGACGCGGGCGTCGCAGGGAAGCCGGCCGGAGGCGAAAGCTGAGCGTCTGACCACTGACGTAGATCAGCCGGGAGAGTACTGCCGTTATTGTCGTCGGAGTAAGGCAAACGCACGCCCCGCGAGTAGAAGTAGATCAAGAACGGTGCTCTCTGATCCTCGACCTCTCGAACGATGGCGAGCCACGACTCGATTCCCGCCACTTCGATGCTACGGCCGAACTCTTGCGCGACCCCGGTCTTCGCGTTGATCAAGCGCGTGCTGTCTTGCCCCACATAGTGGGTCGAGTAACCGTGTGCTCCGAGTATGCGGGGCAAGGTCCAGGTACCCTTCGCCAAGTGCCCGGCCTTCAGTCCGCTCAACCTCGCGCCCTTGGGTGTGACAAAGAGCCCATGTCGAGACGGGAATTGAGACGTCAAGGTGGATACGATTGCCGGCAGGGTCCAGAATGAAGTCGAGAAATGCCTTTCGAAAACCACCGCCCTCGACGCGAATCTACACAGATTAGGTGCCGTGTCGCGGAAATGGCCGAGGCAGGGTAGAGCGTCGGCTCGCAGGATGTCGATATCGATGATGACAACGTTCGGAAGGCACTCCGTAGTGGCTTCGTCGGCCGCCTCGACCCTTGGCGGCAGTATGAAGACCAGGGGGATCAAGGCGAGGAGAAGCTCGGTCTTCGGCCTCATCATCGAATCGAACAACATGTAGCTGTCAAAGCTCATCGTCGATGATCCGCTTCAGAAGGCCGGCGAACTCGGCGTGCCCCGGCTCACTGAAGTGGTATTCGTTCAAGAAAAGATCGGCGTCCATGGCAGCGGAGAGATCGTGGCTGCGATACCCGCTCTTCTCTATCGTAAGAGTCGCTTCTTTGATGAACCTACGATGGTAGGGCGGGTGGCCTCGAATCGGCGAGGGCTCGCTCGGATTCCAGACCCACACCCAACGTGTCTCGGTACCCGAGAGGTGGGCCTGAAGCCGCTCGTAGACCGGCGGGAAGGGCTCGTAGCCCGAGCTAGGCTCTGCCATGCGTCCGCTTTCTCTCGTGGTATTGCGGTCCGTCCGTGCTGCATCGTTCACGTCTCGCGAGGGCAGAAAGACCGACGCGTCGACCCCCGCGAAAGCATCGAGGCGAGGTCCGTGGCCATCCCGTTCATGACCTAGCAACACTTTGTGCCACCGTAAAGGCACACTCTCGGAGATCCAGTCGAAAACGGCTATACGGGAACGGTGGAGAGAGCTCTCGAGCGACAGGAAGCTGCTCAATACATCTTCGAAGGCAAACCCACCCATCGTCAAGGACCCCGGAAGCATCGGCCACAATCGTGGGTCGCCCGCCATCAAGGAGATGTCGGAGACCGGCGTCAGGTCGCGATTCCTGGGCCCTCCGAAGTTGCGAGGAACGAGCGCCAACACCAACAGATCGGCTCCGCGTGCCACCGCCGTCATGATCAGAAGATCGAGCTCGATCGGGATCAAACCATGAGCGGACCAATTCTCGAAGCGGATGTTCCGATCGCCCAGATGGTCTCGCAGCTCGGCGGCGTAGATCAACGATGAATCCTCGATCTCCTCACCGACACCCTGAGAATGAGATATCAGAACGACGAGTGGGCGGTCGTCGTCGGGTGAGCTCAGGTACTCCGGCCAACCTCGGTAGGTAATCGGGTTGCGCAAGACCTCGCGCGCACGCGGAACCAGGCGATAGGGCAACGACCACCTAAAGAAACACTCCGCGGCGAGCAAGATCAACACCAACCAGAAAAATGGGCTTCGGGCGAGACGGATCATGCCACCAGCGAAGAGAGAATCACTCATGGACAATCGTAACCGTGGAGCGGGATCGAACTCCGCGCATTTCCGACATGGAGCCATCGGGCCACCGGACTCGCACGGTGTTTGGTCCACCGTAGTCGCCCACGCCGAAGTGAATCATGTTCTCGTTGCACGAGTAAAGGCTCGATCCAGCTCTGCGCTCTCGAACCTGTGTCTCGTCTCCCGATATGAGCCACACTCTCGCTCCGATTGCGCTCGTATTGGGCGGGCGCCCGACCAGTCGCAAGCGCACCCATCCGCCGGCACGCTCGCATCGATTCACCAACACTGACGCGTAAGAACCGTCGTCGTTCCCGATCACGATGTCTAGTCTTCCGTCGCCATCGAGATCAGCCACCGCGAGCCCCTGGCTGCGTTGCAGCACGGCGAACCCGGGGCCGGCGACATCGGATATATCGACGTAGCAGCCATCGCCCAGATTCTCCATGAGGATATTCAGTTCAGGATTAGGCCCCACCACGTGCCCGTTCGCCACCGCAAGATCAAGATCACCGTCGTTGTCGAAGTCAGCGAAGGCGACTCCCATTCCGATCACATCGGTGTGACTGGCGACTCCCGATTGTCGACTTCTCGGCAAGAGGGCGCCACGTCCCGTATTCTCGAAAAGGAAATCCGCGTTGTAGTTCGTGGCGTACAGATCGATGTCCGCATCGTTGTCATAGTCGCCGAAAGCCACGCCCATGGCGCCGGTCGGGCGGGGTCCATGTCCCGACTCCCCGACGAAGAGCCCGGTACAATCTTGGAACACGCCGTGGCGATTCATGTACAGTCGGTCCTGCTTGGCGTCGTTCGTCACGAATAGATCCAGGTAGCCATCGTCGTTGAGATCGCAAAAGGCCGCGCCCCAGCCCTCGCCCGACGGGAGCCCTTCGACACCCATCGCACCGGCCATGTCGATGTACTCACCGGTTCCCTGGTTGATGAAAAGATGGTTGGCGCAACCACGAAACCCCAGTGAAGGTGGATGCGCTTCGGACGCCTCCAGAACCAGGTCCGGATCGGTCCCGATCCCCTCCGCCACGTAGTTGCAGACATAGATATCCAAGTATCCGTCTTGGTTCACATCCGCGAATGCAGCACCCCGCCCGTACTCCTTGATCGCGACGCCGGAGCGCTTTCCGATCTCTTCGAAGCTCCCATCGCCCCGGTTTCGGTATAGCAGGTTGGGGCGATTGAGGGCAGTGGTCACGTAGAGATCGTCGAGGCCATCTCCATCGAGATCTCCCCACGCCGCGGCCTGTGCTCTGGTTCTTGGAGCGGACTCGAAGGCAAGCTCCGCGATCGGCGAGAAGATCAAATCCCCTTCGTTGCGGTAGAAGCCATCGGTACGAGCTTGCGTGTCCGGTTCACGGCGAGTGCTCAAGGTGGCATATGTGGCCAGGAAGATGTCCTGATCGCCGTCCCGATCGAAGTCGTCGATCGCGACGCCCCGAATATGGCGCGTCGTTATGTTGGAGTAGTCGGGATCGAGGAGCTCGAAGCAGATGCCACGGCTCTCTCCGAAACCCTCGCGGAAATCCGTACCGGTCGCCCGCGAATCAAGAGACATGGCCTCGGGCCGATTCTCACCCACTTCTGAAGAACCGGAGGTACAGGAAGAAGCCGACAGAATGAGGGCCAGTGGAGCCAGGGCGATTGGTGACCGCCCCACTACCCGTCCACCAGCCTTCGCAGCACCGCGATCACTTTGTCTGGCGCGTGGACCCTACTCAGATAAGCCAACCGCCCCTCTCCATCCACGATGATCTGCAGCGGAAAGGGGGCCGCCATGCCTTCCGAAACAAGACGGTTTCGAAAATGCTCCGTTACTGTCCCCTCGGGGCCTGGCGGAGGCGCGAAACAGAGCGGATCCGACCCCTTGTCGCGGTCCAGCAGAACCGGGACTTTCAACCCGGTATCGGCGATGAATTTCCCCACGATCCGCATCTCTTGGCGCCAGTTCATGGCGGATGCGCCCACCTGCTCGGGCGTGAACTCGCTTCGCACGGCGCTCATGAGGTCTGGAACCTCCAGACCGCATACAGGTCACCACGAGGCGAAGGCGGCCAAGAGGATCGGGCGCCCCTTCGCCAGCTCATCTTGCAGGTCGAAACACTCCTGCCGCTCTGGACAGCTCCCGTCCGGACAGACATTGACCATGGGTAGCCGGAAGCTCGGGACCGGATCTCCCTCTTGATATTCGCCCGCGGGAACCAG
>CAZFNT010000029.1:0-16388 GCA_964520315.1 uncultured Gemmatimonadota bacterium | reverse complement strand
GGTTGGCGCTTGCCACGACCATAGGTTCCGCATCCGCGACGCCTGCCGCCGCTGTCCTAGGCCAGCAGCAGTCCGGGGAGCTGCATAGCGGGCATCGCTTCGTGCGCGGGCGCTATCCCGTCGAGAACCAGGACACGGTCCATTTCACTGCCTGCGCTCCCGCGAGCGTGGGTTCATACGATGCGGTTCTGTTGCTGCATGGCTATCAAAGAACCGATCACCACTGGGGCTATCATCAAGTCGCCCTGGCAGGTGAAGGCTGGATCTCCGTCGCGATAGACTATGATGAGACCGCACCGGAGCAAGACCAACTGTTGCAGATCCGCACCATGATCGAGCGGATGTGGGCACACCCTGAGGTGCGAACTGTCTCCATCTGTGGAACGAGCTGGGGGGGCAAGATGGCGTTTGAAACGATCGCCAAAATGCCGGAGCTGAACATCGCCACAGCCTTCATCGTCTACCCGACGCTGCCTTTTGTCACTGATCAACAGATCGCCAACATCCGAACCGATGTCCTGAACTGTGTCGGAGCGGTCGATCCGCTGAGCCCGATCTCCTATGTGATCGAAGAGAGAGTGCGAGCCTGCAATGATCAGATCACTTACAAACTGCACGTCTACTCGGGCGAGGATTTTCCGCGAGACGCCCACCACGGCTTCCTCTTCGCGCGCACTCCCGAGGAGTTCAACGACGTCGCAAGAGACAGTTTTGTTCGGTGGTTGAGCCTGATCGACTGGAAGCTCGGTAACGAGGGGCCTCCCCCGTGGAGAGGCGACCCGAGGGTCCTTCGCGAAGAGCACCTGCTCAAGTTCACCGATCTCTAGCGGTCCGCCTACGCGTTGACCCCCCTGCGGACCAGTGCTAGCCTGGGCACTTGGTCGGCGGCCTCGAGCCCTCATTCGTGAAACATCTGGGTTCGGAGGGGGCGGCCGATAGCACGTTGGCCCGCCGATCGGCGCTATGCCCCGCACCATGAAAAGAATCGAACTCGACGCCCTTGGCACGCCGTCCGACATTCTGATCGGAAGGGGCCAGCTCGATCGTGTGGGGATGCTCGCCCGAGAGGCCGGCCACGACGGGCTCACGTCGATGGTGCTGATGGGGCGAACGGCGTCGAACCGCTACGGAAGCCGCGTTGAGGCGAGCCTGCGAGCCGCCGGTTACCAGGTCGAGCTCAGGAGGGTGCCGGCAGGGGAGCGCGCCAAGGAGCTCGACGTGGCGACTTCGCTCTTCAGAGATCTTGCCGGTGCCGGCATCGACCGCTCGGCTCTGCTCATCGGCCTGGGGGGCGGCGTAGTCATGGATCTCGCAGGGTATGTCGCCGCCAACTACCTGCGCGGCATCACATTGGCTCAGGTCCCCACGACACTTCTTTCACAGATCGATGCGGCTGTGGGCGGCAAATGCGCGCTCAATGTGCCGCCGGGCAAGAACAACGTGGGAACGATCCACCACCCCCGGATCGTGGTCGTCGATCCCGACCTTCTCGTGACGCTTCGCCGGGGCCAGCTCGCGTGCGGCCTCGCCGAGGCGATCAAGCTCGCGGCGGTCGGAAACGATCAGTACCTGACCTTTCTGGAGGGCCGAACCCAGCGTTTGCTCGACGGGGAGCGCGACACGATCGACACAGCAGTCGAGTGTGCACTGGAGATCAAGACCGGCTTCGTCTCGAGAGATCCCAGGGGGCAGAGTGAGCAGGAGCTGCTGCATTTCGGGCACACGCTCGCGGGGGCGCTCGAAGCGCTGCTCTTACCCAATGGCCCGACACACGGTCAGGCTGTCGCCGTCGGGATGTCTTTCGCTACGCACCTGGCCGAGATCGAAGGGGTCGCTTCACCCGAAACGGGGGCGCGAATCCGCGGCCTGCTCGGCGCGCTCGGACTCCCGACCACTTTGCCGGGCGCCCGCCCTGACGAGATTCTCGCCGCGATGAGACACGACAAGAAGGTGCGCAATGGACGGCAGCATTTCGTCTTGGTCCGTCGCCCCGGGAAGGCGCTGATCCACGACAGCGCCGCGCCCAACGCCGTGATGGAGGCCCTTCGCCTGACGCAACCAGGGGCGCAGGCGCCGGCTGGTCAGCGCTCGCCGAGATCTCGGCGGCCCAAACCAAAGACGGCGGTGGGCTGAGCCGTGCAGCGAGAGACTATGCGTTGGGCTCGCGCCAGAGAGGCTGGAGCGCTCATGGACGAAGGAGCATGGGCCCAGGCGATCCCGATCCTCGAGAAGCTGGTCGAGCGAGCTTCCGGTTACTCTACCGCTCGCAAGTTCTTGGGAATGGCCTATGTAGAGGCTGGGCGCTACGACGAGGCGCGATCGATGCTCGAGCGAAGCGTCGAGCTCGCGCCGGCCGACGAGGGCGCCGCGCGCGAACTCTGCGAGCTGTACAAGAGGCTCGGGGAGCGAGAAAGCGCGCATTCGATCGCCGCGCATCTGAGCAGACTCAGCCCCTTCGACGAAGACCTGGCGGATCTGCTGGACCAGCTCCGAGTCGATGCGCCGGCGGTTCCGGAGATCGGCAACGAGCTCGCCGAAGATGCCGACCGGTGGATCGCGGCTGGCGCACGGGCAGTGGAAGAGATCCTGGGGGCCGGTCCCAACACTCGAAGCGATGGGAGCGTGACGACCGTGCCGCGCTTGACGGCAAGCGGTGATCCTCCCGCGGGGGATGCGAATATGGTGCCCCTGCCACCTCGGCTCGATCCAGCCCCCACTCCTACCACTCCTGTGGAGACTCCGCCCGCGGCTCCCCCTGGCAGCCTGGACGCCCAGCTGGCATCGAGCGCCGGCGCGCCGATCGAGACGTTGACCATGGCCGATATCTATGTCGAGCAGGGGCTGTACCGACAGGCCATGAGGATCTATCAAAGACAGGCAGAACTGCGCCCGCAAGACGGCTCCGTGACCGAACGGATTCGACGTCTGGAGGAGCGCATCAAAGAAGAGGGGACCGATTCGAGCTCCCTCGCTTCGTCCCCAGACCCAGGAGCGTAGACGCATGGCATCCACGTCCGATTTCCGTAATGGTTTCGTCATGGAATTCAAGAACGGCTACTACACCGTCGTCGAGTTTCAGCATGTGAAACCCGGAAAAGGCGGGGCGTTCGTGCGCACGAAGCTCAAGAACGTTGAGACCGGCGCAGTCATCGACCACACCTTTCGAGCCGGCGAGTCGGTGACCGAGGTGCGCCTCGAACGCAGGAGATATCAGTACATCTACAACGAGGGCGATCTCTACTACTGTATGGACGAAGAGACCTACGAGCAGATCCCCGTGAACGGAAGCGCGTTCGGCGGAGCCACCGACCTTCTCAGCGAGAACCTGAGCCTGACCCTCTTGCTGAAAGACGACCGGGTGTTGATCGTGGATCTGCCCAACTTCATCGAGGCGGAGATCATCGCCACCGATCCAGGCGTTCGCGGCGATACGGCCACCGGTGGAACGAAACCGGCCAGGATCGCGCCCGGAGCGACGGTCAACGTGCCGCTCTTCCTCAACGTGGGAGATGTCATCAAGGTTGATACTCGATCCCGCGAGTACATGGAGCGGGTCTCGTCTTGATGCTCCACGCCTAATCGGAGAACCCATGAATATCGAGGATATTCGCCGTCTCATCGACCTCGTCGAAGGGAGCGATGTGGACGAAATCGAGGTGACCCAGTGGTTCATGAATCGAATCCGGGTGACCCGCCGCGTGCCGCGAACCGGCTTGGAGCGACCGCCCGCGCCGCCTCCGAACCCACGCGGTCCGCGAGCCATCTCGCCGACGGTAGACGAGAGTGGCGCGGGTGAGAATGTACCCGAGCCCGCCTCGCCCCCTGGACCAGAGCCGGAGCCCGATCCTCGGCCGGCACCGCCTGCTGTCGAACCCGCCCTGGCGGCCTCCGACGATCGATTGCACACGATCACGTCTCCGATCGTGGGAACGCTCTATATTGCGCCTTCGCCGGGCTCCGAGCCCTTCGCGCAGGTCGGCGACAGAGTCGCTCCGAGCACGGTCGTTTGCATCGTCGAGGCTATGAAGATCATGAACGAGATCGAGGCCGAGCGGGCCGGGATCGTCGAGGCTCGCCTCGTCGAGAACGGTGAGCCCGTGGAGTTCGGCCAGCCGCTTTTCAGCGTCAGAGTCTCCTGATCGAGCCATGTTCGAGAAGATCCTGATAGCGAATCGCGGCGAGATCGCCCTGAGAGTGATCCGGGCGTGCAAGGAGCTCGGGGTACCGACGGTCGCGGTTCACTCGGAAGCGGACCGAGAGTCGCTGCACGTGCGCATGGCCGATGAGCACGTGTGCATCGGTCCGGCCGCGTCGTCCGAGAGCTATCTGAACAAAGAGCGGATCATCGCCGCCGCCGAAATCACCGACTCGGCCGCGATCCATCCCGGCTACGGTTTCATGGCCGAAAGCGCCGAGTTCGCCGAGGTCTGCCGAGCGTCGCGCCTGGTATTCATCGGCCCGAAGCCCGAGACGATCGAATCGATGGGGAACAAGGTCAAGGCGCGCGCGCGCATGGTCGATGCGGGCGTTCCCATCGTTCCAGGTAGCGATGGACCGGTGGAAACGGGCCAATCCGCGCTCGCGGTGGCACGGAAGATCGGATACCCGGTGATCGTCAAGGCCGCGGCCGGAGGCGGCGGCCGAGGCATGAGAGTCACCCGCTCCGACAGCGAGCTGGAGGCCGGCATCGCGATGGCCCGGGCCGAAGCGGCCACCTCGTTCGGATCGGATGTTGTCTACATCGAGCGTTTCGTGGAACACCCACGGCATGTCGAGATCCAAATACTCGGCGATCGACATGGATCGGTAATCCACTTGGGGGAACGGGACTGCTCGATCCAACGGCGGCACCAGAAGCTCTTGGAAGAGGCGCCCTCTCCAGCGGTGGATGACGCGCTCAGAGCCCAGATGGGCGAAGCGGCGGTTCGCGGCCGGGAAGCGATCGGGTACGACTCGGCCGTCACCGTGGAGTTCCTCCTCGCGCCCGATGGCGAGTTCTACTTCATGGAAATGAACACCCGCATTCAAGTGGAGCATCCGGTCACCGAGTGCGTCACGGGAATCGATCTGGTCAAAGAGCAGATCCGCGTGGCGGCCGGCGACCCGCTCCGCTTCGAGCAAACCGATGTGACGGTGCAAGGGCACGCCATCGAATGTCGCATCAACGCGGAGTCTCCGCGCCACAACTTCAGGCCGGCTCCCGGACGAATCGATCTGATCTACTTCCCCGGCGGGCCCGGAATCCGAGTCGATTCGCATATCTACCCCGGCTACGTGGTGAGCCCCCACTACGACTCGATGATCGCGAAGTTGGTCGCGCACGGATCCACCCGAGACGAAGCGATCGGCAGAATGCGCCGAGCACTGGAAGAGCTGATCATCGAGGGGATTCCTACAACAGCGCCCTTCCACCAGGCCGTGCTGGCCAGCGACGCATTCGCCAAAGGCGAGGTAGATACCAGCTTCGTCGAGCATTTCGAATGGTAGAGGACTCAAGGCCCAATCGCTTGGGCTGGCGAGATTTCATCACCCTGCCGAACGGGATCTCCATGCTACGGGTCGCGGCGATGCCATTTCTGATCTGGGGACTGGCGAACGATCGCGACGGCTGGGTCTTCGGGGCGTATCTCGTAGCAGTGCTTTCAGATGCGATCGATGGCACAGTGGCTCGCCGCCTCGGCGCCGCCTCGCTGACGGGTAGAATCGTCGATCCGTTGGCGGACAAGATCGCCCTTGGTATCACCTACATCGCCCTTTCCGTGTGGCGCAACCTGCCGTGGTGGCTGACGATCCTGGTTCTCGCCCGAGACGTCGCGATTATGGTTACCGGCGCCTTCGTCTACCGGAGACGGCACGTGGTCCCCTCTTCGACCCAGCTCGGACAGATCACCGTGACGGTGCTGGCGCTCGTCGGGCTCGTCTACGCCGCGCGCTGGGCAGGAGCGGCTCCCACCGCGGCGATGATCGGGGGAATCGCAATTGCAGTGTCGTTCGCGCACTACGTCTACCGCTCGTCTCGCATTCTGGCTGGGGCGACCGATGGGGTGCGGACGGGCGCGGGAATGAACTGGCTCGATTTCCTGATCGGCGCGGACGATGGGGATTGATCCGGGTCGGCTGCGTCTGTACTTGGTGACTCCGCCATGTGCCGCATCGAGGTCGGGCTATCCCGCGATCGTCGAGGGGGCGTTGCGAGGCGGAGTGACCGCCGTACAACTCAGAATGAAGGGGGCGCCCGTGGCGGAGTTTCTGAAACTCGGTGCGCCCTTGAGAGCACTCACCCGCGAGGCCGGCGCGCTCTTCATCGTCAACGACCGTCTCGATGTCGCGCTGGCGCTGGGGGCCGACGGCGTTCACCTCGGGAGTGATGATCTGCCGGTCGATGCTGCCAAGCATCTGGCGCCGTCCCTCGTGATCGGCGCCACGGTGAGAGACTCGGGCGAGGCTCGCCGGGCGATCGTAGCCGGCGCTTCGTATCTGGGCTTCGGGGCGGTCTTCCCCAGCAGAACCAAGGCGGACTCCCCGGTGGGCGGAATCGAGGGTCTGCGCTCCCTGGTCGTTGCCGCCGGGACCGTTCCGGTCGTGGGTATCGGTGGCATCGATTCGGAGCGCTTAGGCAAAGTGATGGCCACCGGCGCCGCGGGAGCGGCAGTGGTCGACTCGCTCGATTCACCGGACGCGCCGGAAGCGGAGCGAGCTGCCCAGAGATTCTGCTCCGGTCACTGACCCGGGGCTGTCTACTCCGCGGGCGGTCGATCTGTCGGAACGGTGCGAACCGCGAGCGCCGATCCGTCCGTGATCACCTCTACATGTCCCGTGATATCTCGACGGAACGAAGCCCCCGGCACGATCGAGTCCGACCGAAAGACCGTGGCTCCTTCGTCCCACAATATGTCGATCACCCCCCTCGCTGGTAAGGCGTACTCCACCTGGCTGGCGTCGATCGGAACCAGTGCCACTAGGGCGTCCACGTCGCTGGCCCAGGACCGCTCGGTCGCATCACTCGACCCGTGGTGCCCAACCTTCAGCACAACCGCATCGAGGCCTCCGGCAAAACGGCCCCGAACCTGTTCGATCAGAGGCGATTCCGCGTCGCCGGTGTAGAGCAGATCGACATCTCCGTAGCTGAGCCTCAGAACGAGCGAGGAGTTGTTCTCGTTCGA
This sequence comes from uncultured Gemmatimonadota bacterium, assembly GCA_964520315.1. Lineage (GTDB taxonomy): Bacteria. The sequence continues at coordinate 9,225 of CAZFNT010000029.1, read as the reverse complement.
TCCGTAGTCGCTCGCGGGCGCGAAAGGGTTGCCTGCATTGAGCACCAGCACATCGAGCTCGGGACCGAAGTCGAGCAGGTCGCCGGTCTCCGGCTCTACCACCTCGGCGCCCCCCGACTCCACGCACGATCGAAGCCAACCGTAAGTGCCGGCTTTCGATCCGATGAAGGGGGTCGAGAAGTAGACCGCTCCGACTTCGTACGCCGGGCTCGAGCAGGGCGAGAACAGGGTCGCCTCGAGGCCGGCGTAGTGGTCGGCGTGCAGGTGCGTGATAACGAGGTCGTCGATGTGATTCCCCTCCGGAGTCAGCAAGCCGAGATGGTCCTTTAGGAAGCGCTGAAAGCTCCCCTGGTTGTCCCAACTGCCGGTGTCGATGAGCACGCGACGCCCCGAAGGGGTCTCGATCAGGTGGGCATCACCCCACCCCACATCGATCATGGTGGCGCGTAGATAGTCAGGTGTCGACGGCGGGGGCCACCCCTGGATCGCCGCACGCACCATCCCGATTTCGTGGACTTGCTCGGTCTCGTCGGTAACGAAGACCTTCACATCGAGGGAATCGCGCGTCTGCTCCGGCCAAGCCAGCAGGGCGAAGCTCCCCGCCGTGTCGGCCGGAGCGCTCTCCGCTGCCCAGGCGAACACCGTCGCCCGCTCACCGGGAAGCGCGACTTCGGCCCTGGGCACTCCTGGGATAGAGGATCTCCATCGAACTCGATCACCTTCGAACTCGATTGAGGACGATTCCGGAGGCGGGGGCTCGATCGGCGGGTCTGGAAGGCCGAAGGGGTTCTCTTCGGCAGTTCCGCAAGCGGCCACGACGGCGAAGATGAGGATCGCCGATGGATGTGGAAGGGGACGCCAGCGACCGCTACCATTCAGCCATCTCAAAGTGCCGTCTAACTTGCGCTTGCTCATGTGAAAGGTCCGCCGCGTGTCGCATCAACCCGGTATCCGCACCGTCGCCGCAGGGTGGGCGACCGTCGCGCTCATCATCTGCTCGGGCCCGCCGGCTCTCGCGGAGCGCCCTCATGTCGGAGCGCGCGAGGGGATCCTACGTGTCCATCTGCTCCACACCAATGATATCCACGGTTACCTCGGAGCGCGAGAAGCGGGTTTCATGAACCCCGAGTTTCCTCCCGCGTTGGGCGGAGCAGCCTCGGCGGCGGCCTATATCAAGCGTGTTCGTGCCGCTGCCGCGGAGGCCGGAGAGGGGATCCTGCTCTTGGACGGCGGCGACGTCTTCCAGGGCACTCGGCTCGGTGAGAGCACCAAGGGTGGGGCGATCATCGAGTGGATGAACGAGATCGGCTACGACGCGATGGTCCTGGGCAACCACGACTTCGACGTGGGGTGGGAGAACGCACGACGCTTGGCCAACATGGCCACTTTTCCGCCACTCGGCGCGAACGTGGCCATCGCCCAGACCGGAGAGCGCGTCGACTGGGCAGAGCCGTACACGATCGTCGAAACCGCAGGTGTGCGATTCGGGATCGTCGGTATCGTGACCCGCGACACCAAGACTCTCGTGCCAGCGGATCAGCTCGGCAATGTAGATTTCTTGCCGGTCGACGAGACGGTCAGACGTTACGCGCCCGAGATGAGGGAGAAGGGTGCCGAGGTCATAATCGCCTTGGGCCATCTCGGCGTCCCCCCGGGATACGAAACCAGAATGGCGTCGGTCGAGAAGAAGGTCGCGCTCTCGCCGGATGAACGCGATGGGGGCCTCAACGCCCAAGAGCTCGTCCATGCAGTGCGCGACATAGACATCATGGTCGGCGGCCACATCCATTGGGGCCTGCGCAAGCCGTACGAAGACCCCATAACGCACACCGTCTGCTTTCAGACCTACGGTCGCATGTCGGGTCTGGGCCACGTCATCTTGCTCATCGACGAGCAGACCCACACCTTCGCCGGCTACGAGTTCGCGCACGCCGACGGCCCCGAGGTCACCCTTTTCACCGACTATATCTGGCCGGATCCGGAGCACAAGAGGGCGATCGGCGCCGCCGTTTCCGTGGCCGAGGCCGGCATGGACCAGGTCGTGGGCATCGTGGATGTACACCTGGGGCGGGGCGGTGCCGAGCATATCTTGGGGCAGGTCGTGGCCGACGCCTTCCGAGTGACCGCTGGCGCCGACGTGGCGTTCACCAATCGCGGAGGCATCCGCACCGAACTCCGCCGCGGGCCCGTGACACCGCGCGACCTCTACGAAGTCCTGCCCTTCAACAACGAGCTGGAGCTCTTCGACGTCACCGGCGAAACACTCCGAGAGATCCTCGAGACCGGCGTCTCGGGCGGGCGCCGAGATCTCGAGCTCTCGGGGGCCGAGATCAGGGTCGACCAGGCGAAGCCGGACGGCCAGAAGCTCGACCGCATCGAGATCGCCGGCGTACCTCTCGATCCCACGAGCCGCTACACCGTCGTTACGACCTCTTACTTGGCCCAGGGATCGATCGGGTGGGACATCCTCCTCGATCTGAGCTCGAATAGCGTCGGCATGAGCGACCTCGAGGCTTTGCAGCACTACTTCGAGACCCACAGCCCGATCGCGCCCGAGTTCGTGCCTCGAATCGACCGGATCAACCAGTAGGTAGAGCCGCAAAAGGAAGCCCCGTCAGGCATTTCGCCGGACGGGGCCTCGATTCGAGTCAGCGAGAGAAAGTCAGTGGGATTTGTTGGCCTTCATCTGCGACCAACTGACCTCCTGGACACCGACGCAAGGATTCTCGCCCGGAACCATGATGCAGGCTCCGTCGGGCGCCTCGACGTGGAGGTCGTCGATCCAGACGATGTCGCCGGGATTGCTGTAGATTCGAGCTTCGATCCCGAGGCCTGTGTGGCCACTCTCGACGGTCCAAGTGTACTCGGTGTAATCCCAGCCCTCGCCGGTACCGTAATCGCTGTTTCCACCGGCGGACCCGGAGTAGCCGCCCAGATCCGCGGGCAGGTCGTCGTTCCAGTGGCCCCAGATCCTCGTGCTGGGTGCAACGTCGGGCGAATCATCGTACCGCCAGAAGCCGGCGGTCACGACATCAGCGTCGTGAAGTCCCCAAATAAAGGCTATATAGGCCTGCGGCGTAGAGGCGGCCAGGCGCTCGAGCTCAAGGCTCTGCGTGCCGCCATGAACCGGGCTCGACACGAGGGTTGCGGTCAAACCGGCGTCGGGGAACATTCCCAGGATCGTGTCGGTGCTCTCCCAAGGGCAGTCCAAGCTCTCGATCGCGCCGGCGCTGCCGGCCATCAGCAGTGCACCCGAAAGAAGCAGAAGTTTCTTCATTACCGTTTTCTCCAGATTGTCGTGGGGCTGGTCTCCGCGTGGCGCCTCCCGCTCCCCGGGCAAGCGCGGGCATGAAACCGCTATTCGCCGCAACGCGGGCAAGCGGATGCGATCCTACCCATGATTTGCTTGCTTTGCAACGCCGCACGGGGGTTGACCCCAGCCCGCCGCTGGCGCACGATGCCCTGCCATGTACGCCATCGTCATCGGTGCGGGCGAGGTCGGCTTCCAGATCGCTCAGCGCCTTTCTGAGGAAGGCCACGACGTGGTCGTGGTGGACTGCGACGAGGCTCGCCTCGAGCGCTGCCGCGACCTGCTCGACGTGGCCACGATCTCAGGCTCGGGATCTCACGAACAGCCCTTGCGCGACGCCGAGATCGAACGCGCCGACCTGATGATCGCGGTCACCGACAATGACGAAGTCAACATCGTCGGCTGCCTGATCGCGCGCGCCTTCGACGTCAAGAGGCGCTTGGCGCGAATCACCCACCTGGGACCGGAGGGTTCTCGGTCCCGCCTCTCCGAGAGCGACCTGGGTCTCACACGCGTGATCAACCCGAACGAAGAGGCGGTGCGGGAGATCGACAACCTCTTGCACCACACATCGGCAACCGAAGTCGTCGAGTACGCGCGCGGCAAGCTGACCATGGTGCGCGTTCCGGTCAACGATGGCGCGCCGATGGCCGGCAAGGAGCTCAGGGAGCTCTCGCCGGAGGTCGAGAACCGCGCGTTCACGATCGTCGCTATCCAGAGAGGTAGCCAAACGCTGATTCCCCATGGCGACGATCGGGTCGAGAACGGCGACCAAGTTTCGGTCATCTGCCGAACCGATGCGGTTGACGATGTAGCTTTTCTGGCCGGCCAGAAGAACGAGCCGATCAAGAGGGTCATGATCGTGGGGGGGGGAGACCTCGGACGCAACCTGGCCAGGCGCCTTGAGCGCGCCAAGATCTCACCCATAATCATCGAACGCGATCGCGCGGTTTGCATGCACCTCAATGAAAGCCTCGACTCGACGTTGGTACTCCAAGGCGATGGCACCGACATTCAGCTCCTCACCAGCGAAGGTGTCGGCGAGATGGACGCCTTCATCGCGCTGACCCCCGATGAAGAGAACAACATCCTCTCTTCTTTGATGGCCCGACATCATGGCTGCAAGAAGGTAATCACGCTGATTCGGCGACCCGACTACGTGCAACTGATGCCATCGATCGGCCTCGACTCGGTGGTTTCGAAACGACTCTCGACGATCAGCGGAATCCTGCGCTCTGTTCGACGAGCATCGATCGTGTCGGTCACACTTTTCAAGGACTCCGACGCAGAGGCGATCGAGGTGAGGGCAGCCAAGGGCGCGACCATGGTCGATCGCCCGCTCAACCGGCCCAGCAAGTTCCCACGCAACGCCGTGATCGGCGCAGTGATTCGGGGGGAAGCGGGAAAAGACGAAGTCGAGCTGGCGTCAGGGAGCACCGTGATCCATCCAGGCGATCGAGTGGTGGTCTTCGGATTGAAAGACGCCGTTCGAAAAGCGGAAGGCCTGATCGGTTGATCGGCGTGCTATGCGTCTAACGACAGTACTCCACATGATCGGTGCGCTCCTCGTTGCGCTCTCAGTGTGCATGCTGCTCGCGCTCGCTGTCAGCTTGCTTTCCAACGACGGCATCTGGCGACAATGGATCTCGTCGTTTTCCCTCACGCTTCTCTCTGGAATCGGGCTCTTCGTGGCCACCGGTTCCGCGGCAAGCCCCTCCGCCAAGCGGGAAACGAGCGACGCATTTTCCGATCTCGGGCGAGCAGTACGAGGATTCCAGCTTCGCGAGGGTCCAGATGGTTCCGGCATCGTGGGATCTCTATTCCGCGTTCTCGGATTGGTAACACAGTTTACGGAACCCGCCGACGACCTCAGGCGAAGCGAAGGTTTCGCGGCGGTGTCGATCGGGTGGGTCGCGATGGCAGTATTCGGCGCGGTCCCCTTCTTGCTCTCGGGTTCGATCCCGTCGATTACCGATGCCTTCTTCGAAACGATGAGCGGCTTCACCACTACCGGAGCCTCGATCCTCACCGACATTGAAGCGCTGAACCCTTCAATACTGTTTTGGCGCTCGCTCACACACTGGATCGGAGGGATGGGGATCATCGTGCTCTCTCTGGCGATCCTCCCCTTTCTGGGCGTCGGCGGGATGCAGCTTTTCAGAGCCGAGGTTCCTGGTCCCGCTCCCGATCGGTTGCAGCCGCGAATCAAGGAAACGGCGAAGCTCCTCTGGGGTGTCTACGTCGCTCTGACTGTACTCGAAATAATATCGCTGACGATCGCGGGCATGCCTCTGCTGGATTCATGTTGCCACGCATTCGGCACGCTCGGAACCGGTGGATTCAGCACGAAAAACGGCTCGATCGGTGCGTACGATAGCGCGGCGATCGACTGGATCATCATCGTATTCATGTTGTTTGCGGGGTCGAACTTCACGCTACACTTCATGGCGTTTCGCAACAAGAGTATCAGCGGTTATCTAGCCGACCTCGAATTTCGAGTCTATGCTCTTATAGCGATCGTGTCGGTAGCGACGATTTTCGGCATCGTGCACTTCGGCGGTGCGGGGGCCACCACCACAGAGGCGACCTTCCGATCCGTAGCATTCACAGTCGTGTCGCTCGGCACATCGACCGGATACGCAACGGTCGACTACGCGCAGTGGGCAGTACTCACGCATGCCCTGCTACTCATCTTGATGTTCGTCGGGGGGTGCGCCGGATCGACCGGGGGCGGCTTCAAGATGGTCCGAGCGGTACTTCTGGTCCGCTTTACGCGAATCGAGCTCCGCCGACTCCTCCACCCGCGCGCGGTGATCTCGGTCAAGTATTCGAACCGCAGGGTGCCCGAAGCGATCATCCAGAATGTGCTCGGGTTCTTTCTTCTCTACATGATTTTTCTAGGCCTCGGCGCGGTCTGCCTGACGCTCGTCGACATCGACCTGATCACCGCGGGGACGGCATCCCTCGCCTGTCTCAGCAACATCGGTCCCGGCTTGGGCGAGGTGGGGCCCACGGCGAACTACGCCTGGATGCCTGATGCGGCAAAGTGGCTCTTGGCGGGGTGGATGCTATTGGGGCGGCTCGAGATCTACACCGTGTTGATCTTCTTCGCACCGGAGCTCTGGCGGCGCTAGCTCTCGAGCTCGCTCAGTCTGGCGCGAGCCTGCGCGGCTGCCTCGGTATCGGGGTACTTCTCGACTACCCGCTTGTAGAGCTTCGTCGCGTTCGGGATGTTGCCCTGGGCCTCTTCGAACGCCGCGTGGTCGGCCATTTCGCGCGCCTTCCCCTCGGACCCTGCGCAGGCTGAGAGGAGCACCGCGAAACCGGTCGCCAGCAGGTATCGGTTCATGTCTGAGCTCTTGGGTTGGGGATTATCTTGAGAAGATTTGAACTCTCGCGTCAACCCTATCAGGAGAATCGCCGATGCGCCTCCCTCTCATGCTCGTCTGCACCATCGGTTTCGCTTCGGGAACAGCGTCGGCCGATCAGACGATCCGGGTCGATCTCATCTCGTCCTACGACGGCGAGGAAACCTGGTCGATGCTCCACATTCCAGACGCTTACACGCCGGGCGTGCCGGCGCCGTTGGTGATCAGCTGCCACGGCATGGGGGGCAGCGCCACCGACGCACTCAACGGCGTCTCGCCGCACTCCGGTCCCCGAGGCTGGATCGTCGCCGCTCCTCATACTCACGGGGAACGATCCGGCGGTGAGACTTCGCTCGGCGCCCGCGCGGCCCAGCACGACGTGCTCGATCTGATGCTGTACTGTCTCGACCACTACGATATCGACGTCGATCGGATCTATCTGACCGGCGGATCGATGGGTGGACTGCAAACGACACTGAGCGCCGCCAAGTACCCCGACCTTTTCGCCGCGGCGTGGGAGTGGATGGGTCCAACGGATCTCGAGATCATCTGGTACGAGCTCGACGGATCCCTGCTCTTCCAGCAGTTGGCCGACGACACGGTTATCGAATGTGGTGGCGATCCGGCCGAAATGCTCTTCGAATACCGTCGCCGCTCAGCCGTCGAATACGCCATGAATCTGCGCACGGTCCCCTTCAAGATCGGCCACGGGCGCACCGACATCCTCGTCTACCCGCACCACGCCCGCGACCTGGACGCGGCCATTCGCTCGTGGGATCCGCAGCACTACGACGGCGTCTTCTGGCACTGGGGCAGTCACTGGATCCTGCCGAGGCAGACCGAGAGGACCATGGAGTGGTTCGAAGACAAACGCCTGCTCCCTTCCCCCGACTTCCTTCAGCTCACGGTCGACGAAGACCTGCGCTACCACTACCTCGACATCGCTCCCCGCGAACCCGACTCGAACTTCGCGAGGCTGCAAAGCGAGCTCCTACCCGCGACCAACACCTGGGATCTCAAGGTTCGTGGAGCGGCCCGTGCGGGGCTCTACCTGGCGGACTCGAGCCTGGACCCCGGTGCCGATCTCGCCGTGACCGTTCTCAGGCTCGACGCGATGGACATCGAGCTGATCGGCCTGGAAGGAAGCGTCGGCGATGTGATGCGCAACGGGAGCCCCTTCTACGACTACGAGATCGACGGCTCTCGACTCGTGCTCCACGCGCCCGGCATGGGGCGAGTGGATGAGAGCTACGCCTTGAATCTCGTCCCCTAATCCTCCCCGAACGTAGCACCGCCCACCGGAGTTGGAGGCCACTCCGGCGGGCGGTGCGGGGCAGGCGATCGGTGACTAGTTCTCCCAGTACTTCTCGAGTATCGCTCTCCTGGACTGCATCCGAAGGCGCCCCAACGCCTTCTCTTTGATCAGTCGGATGTTCTCTTTGGTGCAGCCGAATTGGTCGCCGATGGCCTGCAATGTGTGGCGCGACTCACCGCCGATCCCGAAATAGAGTTCGAGCACGCGCGCCTGACGGGAGGTGAGCGTGCCCATCGCCCTCTGCACGTCGATGCCGAGCGCCTCTTCGGTCAATCGAGCTTCGACCATGTCTTCAAAATCGGTCTGGAGGAAGTCGATCAATGCGCTGTCGCCGTCGAAGGTTATCGGGGCGTCGAGCGAGAGATGCGAGCGCCCCAGAACCAGATCCTGCGCCACGGTCTCGGGATTGAGATCCAGGCGAACCGCTATCTCTTCGATCTTCGGCTCTCGGTGTTCCGCACGCTCGATCTCCCGGGCAACCCGCTTCACCCGCTTGATCTCCTGGGACTTGTACTGCGGGTAGCGAACGACACCGACGGTCTCGCACAACGCTTTCAGGATCGACTGGCGGATCCACCACACCGCATAAGAGATGAAACGAACCCCTTTGGCTTCGTCGAAACGGTGCGCGGCCTTGATCAATCCGTAGTTGCCCTCGCTGATCAGGTCTTCGAGGGGCAAGCCCCGATTGCGGAACTGGTTGGCGACTTTGACGACAAAGCGCAGGTTCGCCATGACCAGACGATCGAGCGCTTCCTTGTCTCCGACGCGGGCCTCGCGCGCCAAACTGACCTCGGATTCCCGATCGAGGAGGTCCTCGCGCCCGATCTCGTTCAGGTATTGGCTGAGGATGTCGACAGGTTCATGGGGTGATGTGCTCGATTGTAAGGTTGCCATGGCACCTGGTTCCTTTCGGTCAGATGTCGTCACGGCGGAGCTCCCCGGAGCACCGTTCGCGCAGTCGTTGAGCGAATCCACGCGGTCGAGCGCGGGTTCACGCAGATCTATCAATGCCCGGGTTCCGGCCGAACCCAAGCATGGGGATCACTTGCAAGTCCCACGCCAAATGGAAAAGCGGCCGGCCCGATTGGGCATCGATCTACTATCAATAGGCGTTATGAACGTCTTTCGTTCCACATGCACCGTCCATTCCATCGGCGCGTGGCCACTTAGGGCACTCCCGAACCATGCCCGAGCGGCCATTCGCCAGGTTGGCACAGCTCGCGATTGTG
>CAZFNT010000028.1:6953-16545 GCA_964520315.1 uncultured Gemmatimonadota bacterium | reverse complement strand
GAGGAAAGGGCTCGGCTCGGTTTTGTGTGGCATACAGCCTCATCAGCTCAGCCTCCCCTTCGGGTGACAATCCGGCCCGCATCGGTCCGGGAGAGTTCTGGCGCCACTCGGCCGTGTCTCGAACGGTCTCGGCCACATCTCTGGTTCGCAATCCCGCCGCAACGGCCTTGTCGATGTTGACCGCGTTGAAGCCGGAGGACCCGGCCACCCAAAGCGGCATCTCTGTATAGGGCGTGACTTCGTTGTCGCGCAAAAACTCGTCGCTGGCCCAGACGAAGCTCGCATCGGAGCCAAGAGCATCGCGGCACGCGTCAAGAAGAGCGCCCATCGTTGTGGGCGGTGAAGGCCCGGTCGCATGGTAGATCCCGGCCAGCGCCTCTTCGATTCCCAGCAAGACGAAATGGGCGAGATCGCGCGCGTCGATGATCTGCACGGGGTCGCCAGGTGCGCCTGGCGCCAAGACCTCGCCGCCACGCGCGATCCGTGTGGCCCAGTAGGTGAAACGGTCGGATGGATCATGGGGACCGACGATGAGCCCCGGTCGGATATTGAGGGCGCGTCCGGGGAGCTCCGTCTCTACCGTCTCCTCGCAAAGCGCCTTCAGACCTCCATAGGTCGGACCAGTGACCTCCTCGACCTTTGGATCTTCGAGCGACTCGACCGGCGCATTCTCGTCTAGGTTCGGCGAGTCGGGATCGGCGAGGGCTGAGAGTGAGGAGATGAAAACGTAGCGTTCCACGGCGTTTGCGAGAGCGCGGGCCGACGCCCGAACGATCCTCGGCACATATCCACAAGTATCGATCACCGCGTCCCAGTGTCGCCCCGAGAGGCGAGCGAGGTCGCCGGCGCGGTCACCGCGGATCTGCTCCACGTCCACAAAGAGATCGGGGTTGCTTCGTCCCCGATTGAAGAGAGTGAGCTCGTGTCCCCCGGCGCGAGCTGTGTCGACGAGATGGCGCCCAAGGAAGACGGTGCCGCCGATGATGAGGAGTTTCATGGCCTTCCTCCTGTGGTTGACCGCAACTCTACCTCACGGTCCGCGACCGCCGAGTCTTGACCGATTCTCCGCTCCCGGTTATTCAAGAGAGGCTCGATGCCGGGGCGATCCCGGCCGGCCCACCCATCGACCCCGAGGAGGTTCCGATGATCAGTTCCAAGACGCTTGCCGCGCTGCTGGCGCTGCCGCTTGCGGCCGGATCCGCGCTGGCGAGCTACAACATCGGCGATGTCGTCGACAGCTTCGTGCTGGAGGATGTCGATGGCGTGAGCCACTCGCTGTACGATTACGAAGGCAAGTTGATCGTACTGAACTTCGGAGAGCATTGGTGAGGCAGCTGTAACCTCGAATGGGCGGCAATGGATCAAGAGATCTGGCAGCCGTACAAAGACGAGGGCGTGGTGGTCATCACGATTGGATCCGACAGTTTCTCGCAGTACCAACAAAAAGAGCAATTGCACAACACCGGTTGGGTCTGGCTCTTCGACGCCTCCGAACAGCTCAAGGACGACTATGGCGTCTTGTTCTACCCCAGCAATCTGATGCTTGATCAGGAGTTCCGTCTCGTCTATCGAAGCACCTACACCCAGTGGACACTGGAGTACCTTCACGCGCCGATCCAGGAGCACCAATACGACGTTTTCGTGCACCAGATCGAGCCAAGGCACCAGACCGTACAGGCAGGCGGTGCTTTCTCGTTCGATGTGATGCTCTCCAACGCCACCGCCGGCCCCAGATCGGTCAGCGCCTGGCTGGACGCCATTCTTCCGGGTCACGTAGCATACGCCGGCAACCCGATCGACGCGCGGCAACTGACGCTTCCGGGGAGCGCCAACGGCGGCAGCACGCTCTCTCTCCAAGTTCCGGGGGCGGCCCCTGCCGGAGACTATTGGATCCGTCTCTCGGTAGGAGACGATCAGACGACACCAGGTTGCGCCGATCTGGCGCGGATCACAGTCGAGTAGAGTCGGCTATTGCGTGTCGGCTCCACGCGGAGCCGGCACCATCAGGACCAGACAAGTGGGGTCGCCATGTTGCTCCGAGTCCACCGTCATAGCGGTCAACTGAGGCGGCAGACGAGAAGTTCTGGACGATGGTTCCGTCTACTCGAAGGACCAATCTTGGTGCGAGGAGCGAGAGTACGGTGCACTCGGCGGCAGCAAATCGAATCTACTTGCTCTGATCGACGGTTTCCTGCACGAGGACCGCTCCGGCAACGAGCTGGATCTCTACGATCGCTGAAGAATCGGACCGCAAGGCTACAGATTCCGAATCGACCCAGGCACGTACGAACTGACCCTCCACACGGTGGAATTCCGGCGCGATGGAGAAGGCGTCGCGAACTTGAGCGTCGTAGCGGAGGGAGACACGCTCTTTACGCAATTCGACCTCCCGGCTGAGTTCGCGCTAGGCAATAGTGACGTCTGGTCCACCGTGGAACAGGAGCTCTTCCTCGAAGGAGATCCTGAGTTCGCCATCGTGGTCAACACCAATTTCAAACTGGGCGGCGATGGCAAAGAGATTGCCCTTACGAGGCATAATCGCGGATCGGAAACCGAGAGTGGAGTTGCAATGCAGCACTTGATCCTGGCCGTCGTTTCGATCGCTGCGCTGAGCTCACCGACCCTGTGCGCCGATCTGCGAGTCGAGGCGCGTTGGCGTCCAGGGGTCCTGGAGCTCGAGGTGGGCACTCCGGCCGGAGAACATATCGCCCCTGACGCCCCCGCACAGGGGTGGGTGAATATCGATGACGGGCGTCTGGAGTTCGAGACCGATGGGCGAACGCTGGCCAGGGGCCTGATCTTTCCGTTCCCGGCCGCATCGACCCACGAGATAGAAGGGACGCTCGCCCTTGCCCTCTGCCGAAATGAGAGCTCGATTTGCCGGCCCGCCTCGATCGCATTCGGTGGAGAAATCGTCGGTCCGCGAGGCGCGATGGCACTGGCGGAGGTGGCGCGCGATGCGCGCGGAAGCGAATCCACTCTCGCTGAGACCGACGTGGCCGCCGCCTTCTCCCGAGCCAAAGCCGGCGACAAGCGCGTGCTCCTCGACTTCTCGGCTCTGTGGTGTCCACCATGCCAGCTCCTGGCCGCCGAGGTGTTGCACGATCCCGCCGACGCGGAACTCCTAGCTCCCTTCGAAGTAGTGCTGATCGATGCAGATACGCGGGCTTCCTTTGCGTGGAAGGACCGTTACAGCATCCAAGGCTATCCCACGGTGATCGTGGCGGACGCCGATGGCGAAGTGATCACCCGAATGCTCGGCTACGACGGCGAACCGGCGTTTCTGGCCTGGCTGGAAAGCGCCGCTGTCGCCCCGACCGCAGTATCGGATCTCCTCGTAGCGCTGGACGATCTTCCCGATTCGGAGCTTGCGTCGGCCGCCCGCCGGCTTCTCGATGAAGGCTTCGAAACCGAGGCAATGACGCTAATCGCCCGAATCCCGGACCCGAGAGAGCGCACGCTTCTTCAGTTCCGAGTCCACCCAACGCACGAACTGCTGCCGACCCTCGCCCGCGACCACATCGACCAGATCATGGACTGGATCTGGACGGTGGTCTACGAGCTCTTCGCCGAGGAAGAGGTGCCCGAGGCGAGCCGCGAGATCGTGCTCGTGGCTGCATCGAAGGGCCTGCGGCAGGTCGCTCCGGAGCAGGCCGCTGAGCTCGCTTATGTCTTGGGTGATCTAACCCCCGTCGATCAGCACCCCGAACATCTTTTCGCGCTCGGCGCGGCGATCTACCGGGCGACGTTCACGGGCAATCCGGTTCTCGACCGCGGTCGCTACACTTTTCTTGCGACCCTGCTCGAGCGGACGGGTGATCGAGAGGCGGCGATCGCTGTCATGGACGAGGCGATCGTCGCGTTCCCAGCCGAATTCACCTACCACTTCGAGCGTTCGGAGCTCTTGGCCGACGGTGGCCGGCCGGAAGAGGCTCTGATCTCGGCGCGACAGGCGGGTGATCACGCGTACGGCGACACACGCCTGCGAGCCGGAAAGCAGGCCGCTGAGCTCCTGGTGAGCTTGGGACGATCAGAGGAGGCGATCGCCCTCTTGAAAAAGACCCTCGAGCACGCCGAGCGACCGAAAGAAGACGAAGAGGTAAGAACCTGGCGATACCTCGAGCTGATCGAGGAGCTTCTCTCGGAGCTGGAGGCGGAATAGGGCGTTACTCTTCCACAGCAACCTCAACCGCGAACCGGAGGTCTCGTCGTGACGATCCCGACACCCACCCGTCAGTCTTCCGCCCTCGCGGTTGCGATCCTGCTCGGATCGACGGCCCAAGCCGACCGAATCGCTCCGCTCCCCCGTCCCGCGGCGATCAAACCCGCGCGTACCGTCGTCGCTTCCGGCTCGGACGCGAGCTCTTTGATCGTCAAGTTCGCCGAGGGAATCCAAGTGCGTCTCGATCGCGGCGAGCTGAGCGCGTCGGCACCCGGCCTCGATCGGCTCTTGGCCGAGCTGCGCGGGCTCGCACCCGATGCCACCCTCGATCGGCTCTTTCGCCGTCCCGAGGCGACCTACGATGCGCAGCGCCGGCTCGGCGAGGCGCGAACGGGCAAGAGGCTCGCTGATCTGAACAACTACTACCTTCTGCGCCTCGACGCACCCGTAGGGGCGAAACGATCCGCGCTCGTCTGCGACCTGCTCAACCGCCATGCGCTGGTCGAGATCGCATATGTGCCGGCACCGGCCGCCGACCCCAACAACTGCGTCGATGAGGCCCCCGCCACTCCGGATTGGACGAACAATCAGAGCTACGAAGAGCCGGCTCCGGTGGGGATCGACGCCGCCGCGGCCTGGGCATTCGGGGATCTCGGGCGAGGCCACCCTTACTATTGGGTCATCGATGTGGAGCAAGGATGGAACGTCGAGCACGAAGACTTGAACATCGACATCGATGACGTCCTCAACGGCCCTTACGACAACGAGAAACGGGACCACGGTACCGCCGTCTTGGGCGAGATCGCCGGCTGCGACTCCGGCTTCGGCATGACCGGAATTGTGCCTGCGGTGACCCTCAAGACGGTCGACTGGAATCTCGAGCCAACCATCGCCGACGCCTTCGATATCGCCGCCTCTTACCTGACCGCCGGCGAGGTCTATCTAATCGAAATCCAGACCTGGGGTGGGTGGGGCTACCTGCCAATGGAGTACGAACAGGCCAATTTCGACGCCATTGAGCTCCACACAGCGCTCGGCGTAGTCGTCGTCGAAGCCGGCGCGAACGGCTCGCAAGATCTCGACGATCAGTTCCGATACGGACAGCTTTTCGACCGGAGCTACCGCGACTCGGGCGCCATCTTGGTCGGTGCCGGCACCCCCTCGAATCACGCCCCTGAGTATTTCACGAACTACGGGAGCCGCATCGACTGCCAGGGCTACGGATCCGGAGTCTACTCGACCGGTTACGGCGATCTTTGGGAACCAGAGATCGACCAGGCCTACACCAACTCCTTCAGCGGCACATCGAGCGCAAGTCCGATCGTGACCGGGGCGGCGGCCGCGACCTTTCTGCTAAATCTCGAGGCGACGGGCCGCGTGCTCACGCCCTTCGAGGTGCGCGATCTGCTCTCGACCCACGGAACGCCCCAGGGAGCTCCCCAGAGCAAGCCGATCGGAGTGCTGCCCGACCTGGCCGAGATCGTTCAGAATCTGCTTCCGGGCTATGGCTGGAAGATAGAAATGCTCCCGGAAGTGGAGCAGATCAGCCCGGGCGAGCAGGCGGGCATGCTCATGCGTCTCAGCAACACCGAGCCGGTCGAGGCTACGACACAGGTCTGGGCCGAGGCGATCCTCACCGGAGAAGATCGCTGGGCCGAGGGCAGAACGATCGGGTCCCCGCGCGAGGTCACTGTGCCCGCACAGAGCAGCCAGCTCCTCTCGTTCAGCGTCACAGTGCCCTGGACCGCCAATCTCGGCACCTACGTCGTCACGGCTCATGCCGGGGATGAGCTCGCGACTCCGCTCAGCGCATCGTTCGCTCACATCGAAGTGCAGTAGCGACTTCTTTCCAAGAAGAGAACCTGGATTCGAGGATAGACTTCTGATGCGCAATCCATGAGCGCGCCGGCGGATGCCGACCCGCATCCCGCCGCCCGCGCTCCCACGCAAAGGAGTATTCATGCGCAGGCTCGCTCTCCCGCTCGTTTCCGCGGCCATCGCCGCAACCGCCGCCGATGCCGAAGTGCGGATCTCGATCGGCACTCACTCCCCCGCCCAGCTCCCCACGGTCATCGCCGAGATGACCCACGGGCACGGCGCGACGCTCCGTCACAACCTGCCCCGGCTCTCGGCCGCCTCATTCATTGTCGACGACGCCGCCGTGCTCGACCGGATCCGTAACAACCCGACGATCGCCGGCGTCGCCGACTACATCGAGCTGGTGGGCAGAGCGAGCGTGCCCCGCGGCGAAGCGCCCTACAACGCCACGGTCGAACTCGGCGCACGGGGCCGCCCCCTGGCGACATACAATCCGAACGATCCCGACTACTCCAAGCAGTGGCCGATCTCATGTATCCAAGCCGATAGGGCGTGGGACGTAATCCAGGGCGGAAATGTCACTATCTCGATCGTCGATACCGGAATCGATCTCTACCATGAAGATCTTAGAAGCAACTGCAACACCGTGGACGACTGGGACTTCGTAAACAACGACGATTTTCCACAGGACGACTACGGCCACGGCACTCACGTGGCCGGCATCGCATCGGCCATCATCGACAACGGTGTCGGGATCGCCGGCTGCTTCCAGGCCACCCTCCTGGGTATCAAAGTCCTGGACTCGAACGGCTACGGTTGGTGGGATGATGTCGCCGCGGGCATCGACCACTCCGTCGAGAAGGGCGCCGACGTCATCAACATGAGTCTGGGCGGAACCAGCAACGATTCCATACTCGAGGCTGCGTGCGACGCGGCCTATTCAGCGGGCGTGCTCGTGGTCGCCGCCGCCGGAAACGACGGGCCGCTCTTCTTTGCCCACTACCCGGCCCACTACACTTCAGTCATCGGCGTGGGCGCTCTGGGCGGATACATCTTCGGCAACTGTGAAAAGGCCGCGTTCTTCTCGCAACGCGGTTTCGGCGACGACAATAATCCCGGCAATGTCGAGGTCATGGCCCCGGGCAAGTTCGTCTATTCCTGCTACCCGAACGACGAGTACACGCGCATGGACGGAACCTCGATGGCATCGCCCCATGTCGCCGCTCTCTGCGCCGCTTATCGAGCCT
Organism: uncultured Gemmatimonadota bacterium; assembly: GCA_964520315.1. Classification (GTDB taxonomy): domain Bacteria. The sequence continues at coordinate 9,318 of CAZFNT010000028.1, read as the reverse complement.
ACGTCCCGTCCTGGTCCGCGGAACAGATTCGCCACCACATCCAGGCCAACGCGGACAACCTCGGCGGCAAGTTCACTTTCGGCTACGGTCGCATCGATTTCTTCCCCCCCATCGACTGACGACGAAGAGACGACATCATGCCAAACAGGACAACTACGCTTGCGGCGTGCGCATTGCTCGCCGCTTCTTCGCACTCCATCGCCGGTGTAATCACACCGGAGCTCGACCGCTTCCTCTACGAGGCCGAAGCGGAAGAATACGTACCGATCATCGTTCACCTTCGAGACAGGGTCGACCTGACAACCACACTGGCGGATCGCTCCGCGCCTGGCGTCGTGCTCGATCGCGGTTCCAGACATGAAGCCGCCGTCCTCGCCATGAAGGCACACACCTCTCGATCACAAGGAGAGATTCGGTCTTTGCTGAGCCGGCGCCAATCCGAGGGGGTCGTCGATTCGTTCACGCCCTTCTGGATCGCTAACGCGCTCTACGTCGAGGCACTGCCTGAAGTAATCAACGAGCTGGCGATGCGGCCAGTCGTGAGTTCGATTTCCTACGACACTCCGATCGAGCTGGTGGAGCCGGTGAGCGAAGAGCCCGCAACCAAGAACGTAGCGGCAGGAGCGGAATCGGGCCTGAAGGAGATCAACGCACACCTGCTCTGGGCACAGGGCTACACCGGCGAAGGCGTGCTCGTCTCGCACCTCGATACGGGCGCTGACGGCAATCACCCGGCGATCGGCGATCGCTGGCGCGGCCACGAGCCAGAGGTATCGCCCGCCGAGTCGTTCTTCGACCCCGTAACGAACTGGACCTTCCCGCGCGATTCCGGCGATCACGGCACGCACACGATGGGCACCATTTGCGGCATGACACCGGGAGACACCATCGGCGTGGCCTTCGACGCCACTTGGATCTCGGCCGCGGTGATCGATCGGGTAAGCATGGACCGAACCATGGCCGACGCTATCCTCGCCTTCCAGTGGACCGCCGATCCCGACGGCGATCCCGGAACGGTGGACGACGTGCCGGTGGTCTCTTCGAATTCCTGGGGGTTCAGCCCGATATATCACGGCGTTCCCCATTGCGATGACGCATTCTGGGACTCGATGGATGGAGCCGAGGCGGCCGGTGTGGCGATCGTGTTCGCGGCCGGCAACGAAGGGAGCGGGTCGAAAACCCTGCGCACGCCCGCGGACCGAATCACCACGACCACCAACGCTTTCGCCGTCGGCGCGTTGCGTCCCGGCTCGGAGACCGTCGCTTCCTTCTCGAGTCGAGGGCCCTCCGGTTGCGACAATGTGACCATCAAACCCGAGGTCAGCGCGAGAGGCGAAAGCGTACGTTCTTCGATCCCCGGCAACGGCTATGCCTATTTCTCGGGCACGTCGATGGCGTGTCCACACGTGGCCGGCGGCGTGGCCCTGCTCTACGACATCAACCCGGATCTCGATCCCGCAAGAGCGAAGGAGATTTTGATGGAGACCGCCGTCGATCTGGGATCAGCGGGCGAAGACAACACTTACGGATGGGGACGAATCGATCTGCTGGCGGCGGGCCAGGCCGTCGCTTCCGAGATGGGCGGGATCTACGGTGTCGTTAGCGGGGAGGGTTCTCTACTGGAAGGCGTCAGGGTCGAAGACCTCGGATCGCAGCAGTACGCCGTGAGCGACAGCGCCGGCGACTATCTGCTGAGCGTGACTCCAGGTGCCACATACGATATTCGCGCCAGCTTCTACGGCTATCGCCAGGAAGAGACCTCCGTCACCGTTCCCCCGGAGACCTTCGTCGAGGTGAACTTCGATCTCGAAACTTCGATCGACGGTACGCTCTCGGGCACAATCAGCGATTCCCAGTCGGGCCTCCCGGTCGAAGGAGTAGAGGTCGCGGTGCTCGATACTCCGCTCGCGCCGGTCTTCAGCAACTCCCTCGGAGCCTACGAGCTGAGCGTGGCCGGCGGCGCCGCGTACGATGTGTCGTTCTCGAAGCTGGCGTGGCAGCCGGTCGTTGCCGACGATGTCTCGATCGTCGAAGGCCAGAACACGACTCTCGACATATCGCTCGATCCCTTCCCTACCATCTTCGTCTGGGAGCCCGATCCCACCCCGATCAGCGGGAACTTCATCCGGAGTTACTTCGAGAACCGAGGTCAGGAGGTGCTCGTCGCCGGCAACCTGGACGAGTACGGAAATCTCAGCCAATTCGCGAAGGTATTCGTGTGTCTGGGCATGTCGCCAAACGCCTTCCAGATCGATCCGGCGGGTCCTGAAGACCTCGCGCTGGTCGCGTTCCTCGAGGCGGGTGGCGGCCGCTTGCTCTACATCGAAGGCGGCGACTTCTGGGCCTTCGACCCGGCAACTCAAGT
>CAZFNT010000028.1:0-6943 GCA_964520315.1 uncultured Gemmatimonadota bacterium | reverse complement strand
GTTCGCAGCTACTTCAACATCTCCGGTGTCTCCGACGGAGCCGACGACCTCTTCCAGGTTGCTGGAGCGCCCGGCACGCCGACCGAGGGCATGTCGTTCACATACCGGGGCGAGAACGAGTTCGTCGACCGAATCTCTCCGGTGGGCGGGGCAAAGGCGATCTGGTACAACCCAAACGGTAGCTGGGTCGTCGGAGTCCTCAATACAGCGCCCTCTGATCATCTCACCATCGGCCAGAGTTTCGAGATCGGGGGCCTCGGGGGCACGGCGATGCTCGAGAGGATGATGGCCCTGCCGCCCCTCGAGTGACACCAGCGGCGGCCGCCTTTGCCTCTCCGCGAGGCCGGGCGGGCGCCATTCTGTCCGTGACATCGGCGCCGATCCGTGACTCCTTACTAGATGGGAATCTACTCATCAGGGGGACGGCCGCCCATGCTCTCGATTCGAATCACGGCATTTCTCGCCACAGCCACTGCCACGCTCGCATCACCCATCCCCGGCACGCAGCGAGTCGTCATCGTCGACATCGACGGCCTGCGTCGCGAGGCCCTTTATAGCCGCTTGGTGAACAACCCGCAGCGGCCGACATCAGCTCCGTCGTCGCGTTCAACATGTACTCTTCGACGGCGCACCCCGAAGACTACAACTACATCGAGCCCTTGCTCCGCATCGAGAAGATGACCTGCATGCGCTCGGGCGACATCGTCTTCGTCCCCGCGCAGAACGAGCACGACCCGAACTTGACGTGGTATGCCGACGACGAAGTGGAGTCCACGCACGGGAGCCTGTATCCTCTAGACTCCTATATTCCGTTCATCGGCGCCGGTCCGCCTCTCGCCGGTCGCACAAGACTCGTCGAGAGTGCGGCGATCGTCGATATCGCGCCCACGGTGGCCGATATTTTGGAGTTTGATGACGGTGGGATGGACGGAGTGAGCCTGCTCCAATAGGAGTCGACTGCTCAGGCCAACCGCGGGCCTCCCTCTGTGGTGCCCACTCCGGCCTCCATTCTCGTGGGAAGCTCAAGCCATCATCGCGACCGGCGCCAGTATCCCACCGGCCCGATCGATCGGAACCGTCATGAATGAAAAACCCACTCGACTGCGTGGCGTCGAGGACGCGACCTTGCGTGCTCTCCATGGCAAGAACCTCGCCCTGACCCAGGATTGGTCCACACCAGAGATCAATGCCTTGCTGGCCGTCGCCGCGACCTTCGCCGACCTCGATCGCTCCGGCACAAAGACCCCGCTCTTCTCATCCGAGCTGGCCTACGCGCTCTTCTTCGACAACTCAACCCGCACGAAGAGTGCATGGGCGGGGGCCGCGTCCCGGCTTGGCATGCAGCCGGTCATTGTCGACGGCTCATCGACACAGGTGGCGCATGGAGAGACCGCGGCCGAGACCGGCGCGATGCTGGGCATGAATGCCCACGCGATCGGTGTTCGCCACGACCTCATCATCGGCGAGGGGAATCGATTCATGCGCGAGCTCGCGCGCGGAATCGACGACTATCTCTCGGCCACAGACGATGCACGCAAAGTGCCGATCGTCAACCTCCAGTGCGACATCGACCACCCGACGCAGACCCTCGCCGACCTGCTGTGGCTCAGAGAGAACTTTCCTGATGGACTGGCCGGCAAATCGATCGCGGTGAGCTGGGCCTACTCCCCCTCGTATGCAAAGCCGCTTTCGGTCCCGCAGGGGTTGATCACACTGCTGACGCGCTGGGGCGCCGACGTCCGCCTGGCCCACCCGAAGGAGTACCGCCTCATGGACGAGTGTGTCGCGGCGGCTACGAGAAACGCAAATGAATCGGGCGGGTCGTTCCGAATCATCGATGACATGGACGAGGCATTTCGAGGCGCCCACGCGGTTTACCCAAAAAGCTGGGGACCGTTCGACCTCATGATGGAGCGAGTCGACGCGAACCGTGCCGGCGACTCCGATTCGATGGCCGACATCGAGCAGCGCGCTCTCGCACGCAACGCACGATTCACCGATTGGATCTGCGACGAGAGACGGATGGCCCTGAGCTCCGGCGGGGACGCGCTCTACATGCACTGCCTGCCCGCCGACATCGGCGCCGAGGTCTCGCCCGGCGTCATGGCCCGCCATACCGTCAATGTCGCGGAAGAGGCCAACTGGAAGGTCTATGTCGTCATGGCGCTTCTCGCCTGCGCCAAAGAGCCGGCCCTCTTGGACAAACTGAGCGACCTATCACAATAGAAAGCAACACGAAATCATGAGCTCCTTGGACCGAAGAATCGCCGAATTGAGTGCGGAGTACTTGCCTCTGGCGGTCGAGTTATTGAAAGAGGCGATTCGTATTCCCGCGGACTATGTAGATCGTCCCGCCGAGTCCGGGGGAGACCCCGACTGCGGCTTGAGCAATCACGAGGGCCCGCGCCTCGAGTACCTGCGAAAAAGAATCATCGAGATCGGTGCCGTCAGCTCGGCCGAAGATGTCGGTTTTGACGCCTACGGGAACCTGGTCTGGCGTGTCGACGATCCGAACGACGGCGTGGCGCCGGAGAACAAGCGCTCCGTCTACTTCGACGGCCACTCCGATACTGTCCGCGCATTGAGGGGTCAATGGCTCGAGAAGATCGGCGAAGGCATCGATGCCTATGATGGCCTCGTCGATCGAGAGAAGGTCGACCGTGCGTTTTTGCAGCGCGAGCTCGGCTACCTTCCACCCGAAGAAGAGTGGGACGAACTGATCTTCGGCCGCGGCTCGACCGACCAGCTGGGCGGAGTGATCTCTCAAATCGTCGCCACCAAGATCGCGCTCGAGCTGGTGAGCGAGGGTGCCCTGCGGGGTGTGGTCATCTGGTCGTACGCGACCGCGGCCGAAGAGGACAACGACGGTGCGGGCCCGATGTACCTGATGAAGGAAGTGTTGCCGGGAGCGGGCCCGGATCGAATCCCCGATGTCGTCATCCTGACGGAGGGCACGGGGGATGCGGCCAAGGGCTCCCTCGGTATCTACCGCGGCCAGCGGGGGCGGATGCAGATTCAGGTCACGGTAACGGGGAAAAGCTGTCATGGATCGATGCCTTGGGAAGGGCTGAACCCCCTCGAGTACGGCGCGGCGATCATCTCCGAAGCCGCACGCCGCTACGACGATCGTGACGGTTTCCTGGACGACGCGTTCTTGGGCCACGGCACCAGGACGGCATCTTGGGCGAGCCTCGATACCCCGAGCGACTGCGCCGTTCCCGATCGATTCACTTTCCGTTTCGATCGCCGCCTCACGGTTGGAGAGAGCCCGGAGCTCGCCATGCGGGATGTGGAGGGGCTGGACGCGATTCGCGCTGCGCGAGAAGCGGGGTTGACCGTCGATGTCGAAGTCCCTCGGTACGCCGACACCACATGGCGCGGCTATCGCCCGGGCAATCCGCAGACCTATCTGGGTTGGGCGACTCCACGCGAGCACGAGACGATCCGGACCGCCATCGATGTCTACGAGAGGGTGGTCTCTCCCCACGTCGAAGAAACGAACACCTCGGGCGGGCAAGTTCGGAAGTCGGCGCGCGTTGATCGGTGGATTTTCTCGACCGATGGCGTAGGCTTTCCGATTCCGGCCGACGACACTTCGATCGACGTTCCCGACCGCAAGGCTTGGATCCGCAGCGGAGAGTTCAAGCACCCACCTATGTTCGGCTTCGGCCCGGGCATCGAGCAAAACACGCACAAGATCGGGGAATGCACGGATCGCAGAGATCTGCGCCATTCGATCTCGTTCCTCGCCCGCTTCCCCAGCGCCTTCGCGTCTAGCGAGTAGCCGGAATCTAGTTGCCACCGATCGTCTGCGTCCGCGACCTCTCCAAGCAGTTCACGGTTCATAAGAAGACACCGGGTCTGATCGGATCGGTGCGTGCTCTCTTCGTACGCGACAAGATCGTCAAGGACGCGGTGCGCGAAGCGTCATTCGAAGTCGAAGAGGGTGAGATCGTCGGCCTTGTCGGCGCCAACGGCGCTGGCAAGACGACGATCGTAAAGATGCTGGCAGGCGTGATCCATCCCACTTCCGGACACGCGCGCGTGCTCGGGCACGACCCTTGGAAGCGACACAACGACTTCAGGCGGCAAATTGCCCTGATCATGGGACAAAAGGCGCAGCTCTGGTGGGATCTGCCGGCCGCGGACTGCTTTCTCGTCTTGAAAGAGATCTACCGAATTCCGACGGATCGCTATCGCCGAACGCTCGACTACCTGGCGAACGTGCTGAATGTCGGCGGCGAGATGAACATACAGATTCGGCGGCTCTCTCTTGGGGAACGCATGAAGATGGAGCTGATCGCTGCGCTGCTCCACACTCCGAAAGTGGTCTATCTCGATGAGCCCACCATAGGGCTCGATCTCTCGGCGCAGCGCGCAATCCGCGACTTCCTACTCGAGTACAGGGAGAAGCACGCGCCGGCCATGTTGCTCACCAGCCACTATATGGAAGACATCGAGCGCCTGTGCAAGCGCATCTTGATCATACGAGAGGGAGAGATCGTATACGACGGGCGGCTCGACCAGATAGTGCGGAAACATGCCGGCTACAAGGTCCTCACGATCCACCTTCAAGAGGAGATCGAGGGAGTATGCGAGGCTACCGAGCTGGTCGCCCTTGGAGAAGTACGGGAGTGCAACGAGGAGCTGATTCGGATACACGTGCCCAGACGGGAAGCGGCCTCGGCCGCTGCCCACCTCCTGGCCAGCTACCCGGTGGCGGATCTAACACTCGAAGAGCCAGAGATAGGAGATATCATCGAGCGGATCATGGCCGACCGGAGCGAAACGCGCGCGTGAATCTGCATCTCTTCTTGCACGTTCTCAGTGTCGAGACCCGAAAGCTGATGAGCTATCGGGTGGAATTCTGGCTCAACACCGCCGTCGGATTCCTCGCTCAATTCGGTGCGATCTACTTCTTGTGGAACGCTATGTTCGCTGAATCGGAGCAGAGCGTCATCGGAGGCTACTCCTTCGACGAGATGCTCCTCTACTACGTCAGCGCGATACTCTTGACCAAGCTCGTGCGCGGAAAGGAGCGAGAAGCCGCGCTATCACAAGAGATCTACGAGGGTAGTTACACCCGCTATATCATCTATCCGACGAGCTTCTTCCGGTACAAGTACGCTCAGCATCTCGGTGCTCTCGCTCCAGCTGCGGTTCAGGTAGTAGTGTTCGGAGCCGCCGCGACGGCCGCCATCGACCCCGGAGCCCTGGAGTCGATTTCGGTGACCTCGATCGCGATGACACTCGTAATTGTGGCGATAGCCAATCTGCTCCACTTCGTCATGAAGGCCCCCATCGAAGGTGTCGCGTTTTGGGCAGACAACGTGTGGAGTCTCGACGTCATGCTCCGTTTCATCGTCGGAATCCTGGGCGGCATGATGTTGCCTCTGGATCTGTACCCGAGCTGGGCTCAGGAGCTTCTCGCCTGGTTGCCATTCCAGTACGTCACTTACTTTCCCGCTCGGGTCCTCGTCGGTGAGATAGGTGGAGTCGATTTCGCATTCGGCGTCGCGATCGCACTTTTCTGGACCGCGGTCTTCGCCTGCATCGTGCGTGTCGTGTGGAGGCGAGGCGACTTGCAGTACACCGGCGTCGGAATCTGATGCTCCGCTACATTCGCCTCTACGCTCATTTCGTGCGCTTCTCGTTCAGTCGCGCGATGGAATTTCGTCTCGACTTCTTCTTCCGAATCGTAATGGACTGCCTCTTCTACGCGGTCCAGCTCGCGTTTTTCGGCATTCTCTACCGGCACACTTCTCTTCTGGGCGGCTGGAACCTCGATCAGGCGTGGATCTTCGTCGGCGGCGTCTTCGTGGCCGATGCACTCCAGATGACCATCTTCGCCAACAACCTGTGGTGGCTTCCTATCTTCGTGAACCGAGGTGATCTCGACTACTACCTGGTGCGCCCGGTTTCGTCGCTCTTCTTCCTGGGCACGCGCGATTTCGCCGCCAACTCATTCGTCAATCTGGTGTTGGCGCTGGTCGTGCTCTCGTGGGCGATCCTGCGCTACCCGGAACCGATCGAATTCGCGAATCTCGCGCTCTACTCCGCGCTGACGATCGTCGGCATGCTGCTTCTCTTCGCCATCCACATGTACTTCTTGATCCCTGTCTTCTGGCTTCAGTCCAGCCGTGGCCTCGACGAAATCTACTGGTCGATCCACGTGCTCTCGGAGCGTCCCGATCGGATCTTCCACGGATGGGTACGCCGAGTCCTGGTATCGATCTTGCCGCTCTCGCTGATCATCTCGTTCCCAACACGGGTGGTCCTTGGCGAGGGGTCCGCATGGACGGTCATCCACATGATCGGCGTGACGGTCGCGGCGTGGGGTCTGCTCGTTCTCTTCTGGAACCGAGGCGTGCGCAGCTACTCCTCGGCGTCGTCCTGAATCCCCAGCATCCCCTTCTTGAGATCTTCCCCCGGGGGGTGCGGACCGAGCCAGACGCGGAGCGTGGCGGCCGCGAAGTCGTCACCGCCGACCGTGCCCTTGACCTCCCCATTCAGGGCCACGCTCGTGCCTTCGCCCGGGATCATGGTGAGCTCGACGCGATCGTCCTTCTTCATGTCGCCGAAGAAGCTTGCCAACTCGTCTATCCGATCACGCAGATTCTCTACCTCTCCGGGAGAGTTGTTCCGGTAGCCCTCCTCGAAGGCAGATTGCATCTTCGATTTTTTCGCGCGGTCGGTGACGAAGTGCATGACGACCCGCTTCTTCCGCGCCGACGCCAGAATCTCATCGGGGCTGGAGGACTTGCGCTCCAGATAGAGTCCGCCAATGTAGATCTTGAACCAGAGCTTCTTGCGCACCCCCATGCCGTTGAGCACCAGAGGGCTTCCCGAGATCGTGATCTCGTCAGGCATCGTGATCCCGGAGAGGTCTCGGGCACGTGCCACGGGTGTCACGAGGGCGGCCAAGGCCAAGCTAAGGGCCCAC
>CAZFNT010000027.1:12881-16732 GCA_964520315.1 uncultured Gemmatimonadota bacterium | reverse complement strand
GAATCTGCCCCCGATCAGCGGCTACGACAGCGACGCGCGAGCGATCGCCGCGGCGCATGTTCACGTGCAGCGCGCGGGCTTGCACGGGCGGGTGCATATCGAGCGGCGCGAGCTGGGAGACAGCCGGCCACGGAGCGATCGGGCTCGCGGGCTCTTGGTCGCCAACCCGCCTTACGGTCACCGCATCGGGGCCGCGCCCGAGCTCACGCTCCTCTACTCACGCCTGGGCAAGACGGCCAAGGCACATTTCCCCGGCTGGACTGTCGCGGTGCTCACGGCCAGCGAAGAACGTCGAACCGGCTTGCGGCCCAGCGCTACCTTCACGCTGTACAACGGAACTTTGAAATGTCGCTTGAGCGTCTCTCGCATCGCAAGGCGCGACAACAATCAAGAGCGCGACGGAGAGTCGATCGCGGTCGAGACGAACTGGTCCGAGGGTGCCGAGATATTCGCGAATCGACTGCGCAAGAAGAGGCGGCTGGTGGGCAAATGGGCACGTAAGAATGGTGTCTCGGCATACCGCCTCTACGACGCGGATCTACCTGACTACTCTTTCGCCATCGATCTCTATCATGGTGATGCGACCTGGGCGCACGTGCAGGAGTACGCGCCACCCGCGTCGATCGATCCCGTGAAGGCCGAGGCGCGCCGGCGCGACGCCTCATCGGTAATCCCGGCGGTGCTGGAGATTCCCAGCGGCAACCTGCACTTCAAGATGCGTCGCCGACAGCGCGGCAGCGCGCAGTACGAACGCACGGGCACGCACGGGGAGCTGCACGAGATCCAGGAAGGGCCCTGCACGTATCTAGTCAACTTTACCGATCACATCGATTCCGGGCTCTTCCTCGACCACCGCGTGACCCGGGAGCGGATCGCGGAGCTGGCGACAGGGAAGCGATTCTTGAATCTTTTCGGCTACACCGGCACGGCCACCGTGCGGGCCGCGAAGGCGGGCGCCAACCATACTACCACCGTCGATATGTCCCGCGCCTACATCACTTGGACGCGACGGAATTTCGAACGTAACGGAATCGGCGGAAAACGCCACGAGCTGATCCAGGCCGACTGCGTGCAGTGGCTAAGAGAGGAGCGAAAGGCGGGAAGGCGTCGCTTCGATGTGATCTTCCTCGACCCGCCGACTTTCTCGAACTCGAAACGAATGCGGGGGCCCCTCGAGGTGGCCCGAGACCATCCCGCGCTGATTCGCGATGCGGCATCGTTGCTGGCTGATGGCGGTGTTCTGCTCTTTTCGACCCACGCGCGAGGGTTCGAGCTCGACGAGGATGCAATCAGAGGGCTCGATTCGCGCGACATCACGGCGAAGACGATTCCGCACGATTTCGCGCGCACGCCCAAGGTGCATCGGGTTTGGGAGATTCGGCGGCGAAATAGGAAAGCGACGATGCTGACATTTCGCGGCTTCGCCTGCATTCGTTTCGCCACCGGTTCAGGCCTATTCCGGTCCCCGTTGGTCCTGACGGCCGAACGGGCGTCGTCCGACTGCGCGATGATCGCCCCACCGCCCCCGTTCATAACGACGGTGCTCCGGTCGAGCTCGAGATCTCCGTCGCTGCTCCGGATGGCGCCGGCCCCAGCGTTTCGCACTGTGTTTTCGAAGCCAACAGGGCCTTGGCGGACGACGCCCGCGGAGGCGCCGTGTGCGCGGACAACGGTTTCCCCTCCTCGAGAGTTGCACATTCCGGCGCAATTGGGCCACGACTCGCGACAGCGGCGCAATTGCGGAACGAGCGCCGCGACAAGGAAGCAGGCCGCAATGGCGGAGGGTTGGAGATTGAGAGCGACGATATTCTCGTGACGCACGTTGTCATCCAAGGCAACGCACTGGTGAGCAATTGGTGCGGTTGGGGCGGCGAAAACGGAGCTCTCGGGGAACTGAGACGGGTGGACCAGGAAAAGTGCAGTGGTCTCCGCCCGGTCCACCTCAACCGTCTCGGGAATCTCGCTCAGTGTCTTTGGTCATTCATCCGCACAAGGGGTGGTCGAATGATGGCACCGCTCTTCACCTCGTACGCGCCCTGATCCAGCTCCATGCCATCGAAAGAGCGATCGGACACAAAGTGATAGTCATCGACCACGACATCGTGCCGGCCCGCATCCATGCAGGGCGAGATAAGGCCCCAGCCGCCACGATTCCAGAGCGGGAATGGAGTACCATCGGGCTCGGGCCAACGGAAGAGTGGATCGACGCTGGTGTCGCCTTCACCGGGATCGAGCGACAAGTAGTCAGCGACATCATTGGACCACACATTGTTATAGCCCAGGATCGGCGTCGCGAGCGAATGGGCGGCGTGCACGATGCCGGTTTGATTGCCCGTGACGAGATTGTTGAAGATCGCAACAGTCTCTCCGCTGTGTCCATCGATGACGATGCCATCCGCCTCATTTGCGACGATCGTATTGTTGCTCACCTCCGCTCTCTCCTCAAGCAGCACCGCCGAAACAGAGGAGTTTTCGTAAACATGGTTGCCCACCAGCCGGACCAGGGCATCAGGACCGTAGTCCTCCACTCGAAGCGCCGCGAGCCCGCCGTACCCGCTTACCGCCATTCCGGACACCGTGATGTCATGGGCGCAGTCGCGGCAATCGAAGTGCAAAGCCGGGGAGCCTCCACCTTCCCCCTGTAGAAAGGTGGCGGAGGTATCGGTCTGGACGCCACGTAGGTCGAGATCACCGATCACGGCACCAGCCCCGAAGTAGAGGTACTCGCTATAGACTCCGGGTAGAACGATGATCTCGCCTTGCCTGAGGCGCGCGAGGGCATGAGCGATCGTCGCCCATGGCCTGCAAAACGAGCCATCACCTCCAGAATCGTCCCCCTCGGAGCTCACGTACCAGGGGCCCGGTTCCGGACACTCGATGACCGGGCTCGGCCTTCTGCCGAAGTTGTTCCCGTAGGCCCGCTCCTCGATCATCTGATCGCCATTCACGACCACGAAAACCTCCTCTGCATCGGGATTGGTGATGATCGTCGTGATCGAGAAGCCGCGCGTCTCATTCGCCCCGAAGGTCAACTCGCGCAGCGGCCGAGCGATCTCCCGCACACCCGCCGGCAGTGGCTGATCGATCTTGTTGTCGCCATCCTCGTCCGGGTCGCCGTCGAAGACGCGGATCTCGAAATCGTACTTCGCAACGCCATCGTTGTAGTTGGCAATCTCACACTGCACCCTAAAGGGCTCACCGGGAGCGACATTGACCGCCGGCACGATCGAAAGGCTTTTCACCGCGAGGTTCGGCATCGGGTGTTCGAGCGTATAATCATAAGCCAGCTCGACACTTAGAAGGGCTTCGCTGATAACGATGTCGTCACCTATCAGAGAGTGATCCTCGTTCAGCTCCACAACGCCACCGAGCACCGGCTCGTCCAGATCATCGATGGTCTCCAGAACCGGTTCGCACCAGATGCCCCAGAGCGCGCACGCATCACCCTGCGCATAGGAGTCTTCGAGATCGATGTAGATCGCGGTGAGATCCGTCACCGGATCGAAATCGAAATATGGGATGGCCGTGGCGGTCACAATTCCGTCGATATCGAAATCCGGAAAGAGAGGAATGGCGACTTTGCCGCTCAGGTCACCGTCGAGCATCGCCGTTCCGTCTTCCAGGAACTGAAGCTCCGGCGACGTGACGTTTGCAGTGAGCCAGCCGTCGAACCAATAGTCGATACTGAAATCCTCCTCCATCCGAAAACCCTCGACGGCTTGGACGGCATCTACGATCTTCTGCGCTTCCACTTCAGCGACCTCTAGCGACACGTCGGCACCGAAGGCAGTGGAGCCCAGCACGAGGAATTGAAGAACGAAGTCCCTTGAGTGTCTTCTGATCATTGCTCC
>CAZFNT010000027.1:10403-12871 GCA_964520315.1 uncultured Gemmatimonadota bacterium | reverse complement strand
CCGACCTCCGGCTAGGGGACGATTGTGAAGTATGCGTAACGGCGCTCGTGGCGATGCGGATTGCTAAATGTCGCCGCGAAGCGGTAGAGGCCCGGCGGTAGACCGGCAAGGTCACATTCGACCACTTCGGGCGTCTCCGTGGGCCCAAGATCCATCGAGATCGGACAGCGCAGTGGCAACATCGCGTCGGTGACGAACGAATAGGACTCGCACGCCACATTGCTCGAGATCTCGGCCACGAGCGTGCCTCCCACAGGAATCTCGGTCTGCGGCAGCTCCACGGCGTACGTTGGAGGGCTTCCCTGGACGGTAACGAGAAACTCCGCTCGTACCCACTCATCTTCGACACTCAGTCCTCCCGCCGGGATTTCCGCGCTGAAGCTCAGGTCTATCTCATCCGTCGGCCGATGATCCGAGAGGATCGTCGATGAAGCCAGATCGATGCTCTGAAGCGACGTATTGGCGATCTCCTCGACTCGCGCGATGATCCAATCCGGCAGATCGTTGGTTCCGATTGTGATGCGGACCAGCTCGGCCACTACGATCTGACGCTCGTCGACTTGAGGCGAGTAGCTGATCTCGACCGATAGATCCTTGGGGAAATCATCGATCCGGTCGCCGTCCTCGGCTTCGTAGATGACCCGAAAGTGAAATTCGAAGCTGCCGACGATCTCGTCCGTGGCCTCAATGAAATCCACGCTGGGAAGACCTAACCACGTCATCAGAGTAACTGCATCAAGCTCCTCGGATTTGCTGACCGGGAACGAGCCGAGAGCTGGCAGCGGCTGCTGATCCAGGGTCTCGAAGACAGCTTGATAGACCGCGCCGACCAGCCATGCCGGTGTGACCAGAGGATGAGACGGAACAACCCGAGCGGTCGACACATGAAGCACTCGGGTGTCCTCCTGCACGGGCACGTCGACCGTGAATTCCGCGTCGATCGGCACCGGCCCGATATCCTCGACGTAGGCGGATCCGCCGGCGTGAAGATCGAGGGCGAGGTAGTTCTCACCCCACGCAGCGTCGCTGACTTCGACGACAATCGAGTACTCGATCGCATCGACGAGAAGCTCGCTCGACTCCCAATGTGTCTCTATATCGTCCAGGAAGTACTGCTCCTCGACAAAGCGGTTCACGCCCCTTTCCATTAGGTATCCGATTGCTTCGGCCTCGGTCGAAACCTCCGGCGAATCGGCGAGTGCGGGCCTGAAAAGGAGTAGCGGGATGAGTCCGATCAGTAGTGGTGTTCGCTTCATGGCCTTCCAGTCGGGTTTGAGTTCGTGGATGCGAATGCCGCTTGATCCACGTTCAAGCTGTGTGCCAACGTCTGCACTCCGAAAGGCATGAGGCGATTTGTGCGCTCGCGCAGCACGAAAGGTCAAGACCACCAATCGTGACTCGGCGAGGCGCCCGTGCGCAGATCGTCATGGCGTCGCATGCGGCGAGGACGTTTCGGCTTCACCGTTGAAGCGCAGAAGCTGCGCGCGAGGTGTCGATTCTCCCGTCTCAGCCGTCTACGACACCGAGAGCAGGTCCGGAGCGCGCTCGACGGGGCGGATGGCGCGCGAGCGGGGACGACCTTGCTCACGCCCTACTCCGAAAGCTGGTCCGAACCACCGGGTTTCGCTGCCCGGGACCTGCAGGATCCGCTGTGCGCAAACCCGGGGAGCTACTTCTTCGCCGACCCTTACCGGAGCAGCGGTGGAACTGGGCCGTGAAGTGGGGATGGCCCTACTATTCCGAGACGATCGTCGCGGCCTGCGACTACGACAACACCCTGTGCATCCAACCGAGCGCATCCAACCGACTGAATATGCGCTGCCGCCCTTCCAGCTCGGGGAACGGGCCGAGAGGGGTGTCCGGGAGGTCCCGAACTAGATCTGGTTCGGTCCCATACTGTTATCCTCAACCGTTCACCAGGAGACACGCATGGGCCTCTTCGAGAGATGGCGAAAGAAGCGCAGACCTGCGGCTGGGCCGATGCCCGCGAGTCGCGGCGGGATGGAGCGTGCGGAGCCTCGTCCGTCCTCGCTCCAGGGGGCGATCACCGAGGCGCTGAGACGGACCAAGGCGCCGGGGCTCCAGGCCGATGTGATGGCGCTCGGGCTGGTGACCGGCGTGCGGGTGCGGGAGGGGCAGGCGACGATCACGCTCTCGATCTCCAATCCCGATCCGGAGGTTCGAAAGAAGCTCGGGCTAAGGATCAAAGAGACGGTCGAGGGGGTGCCGGGGGTGGAATCGGCCGGGATCATTCTGATGAACCAGCCGCCCCGCGACCAGGCCTCGGGTCCCGCCGCGGGTCATCGGCCCCTGACGCCTCCGGCTGCGCCCGATCCTTTCGAATCTCAGGCGCCGATACACGGAATCGGGCGTCTGGAAGCGGTCGCCAGCGGAAAGGGGGGCGTGGGCAAATCGAGCGTCGCGTTGAATCTCGCTGCGGCGCTGATGACCCAGGGGTACCGCGTAGG
>CAZFNT010000027.1:0-10393 GCA_964520315.1 uncultured Gemmatimonadota bacterium | reverse complement strand
AGAGAAGCCGGTCGCAGCATCCGAGAAGAAGATCGAGCCGGTGGCCAAGCTCGGCATGAAATTGATGTCGATGGGCTTTCTGCTCGATCCCGGCGAGGCGGTGGTTTGGCGCGGACCGATGCTGATGGGGGCCCTGCGACAGTTCCTGCTCGACGTCGCGTGGGGCGAGCTCGACTACCTCGTGGTCGATCTGCCACCGGGGACGGGCGATGTGCAGCTCAGCCTCGCCCAGATCACTCGGGTCTGGGGTGCGGTTGTGGTGAGCACGCCGCAAGAAGTGGCGCTCGCTGATGTGCGCCGTTGCATTCGCATGTTCGAGAAGATCGATGTGCCGATCGTTGGGTTGGTCGAGAATATGAGTACCTTCGTATGCGACGATTGCGGCGAAGCGACACCGATTTTTGGAGAGGGCGGCGTAGAGCGAGAGGCCGAGACCTTCGGTCTGCCGCTTCTCGCGAGGATCCCACTCGATCCCGTCGTGGGCGATCAGGCTGATGCTGGCGAGCCGATCGTATTGGCGCGACCCGAGGCACCGGTGTCACGGGCTTTTCTCGAGCTGGCCGAGATGGTGCACGGTGCGAAGCCGGCCAAGCTTGATGCGGCGACTCGATAGTCGCGTAGGGGTCGTCACTCGATGTTCAAAAAGAAACGCAAGCCCGATTCGACCCGAGACCGCCGCGGGCGCCTTCGCGCCGGGCTCTCACGAACCCGCGCCCGGATGGCCGGTCGGCTAGGCTCGGCCCTGCGCGGCCGGCGAATCGACGAGGGGCTTTTGGGCGAGCTGGAAGAGATCCTCTACGAGGCGGACATCGGAGTGCGCTCATGTGAGAGGGTGATCGAGGGGCTCCGCGAGCGGATTCGTGCCGAACGGCTAGGGACTTCCAATGATGTGAGCGCGGCGCTTCGCGAGGAGCTCCTCGCGATTCTGGGTGACCCGCCGCTGAGTGTTGCTCCCGCCGGCTCCACTCGCCCCCGTGTTCTTTTGATTCTAGGCGTGAACGGTTCGGGGAAGACCACGACGATCGGAAAGCTGGCGCACCGCTTTCGCGATGAGGGGAAAAGTGTCGTTATCGCGGCAGCCGACACATTCCGAGCGGCGGCGATCGATCAGCTTGCCATCTGGGCGGACCGTGCGGGTGCCGATCTAATTCGGCAGGAGCAGGGGACGGATCCCGCGGCGGTCACCTTCGACGCTTTGGCGGCTGCACGGGCGCGAAAGGCCGATGTTCTCTTGGTCGACACGGCGGGACGCCTGCACACCAAGACCAATCTCATGGAGGAGCTTCAGAAGGTGCACCGAGTGCTGCGCCGGGCCGATCCGGCGATGCCGCACGAGTCTCTCCTGGTCCTCGACGGCGTCACCGGCCAGAATGGACTGGTTCAGGCGCACCGTTTCAACGAGGCCGTCGGCTTGACCGGCGTGATCCTCACCAAGCTCGACGGCACCGCCAAGGGCGGCGTGGTTGTTGCGGTCGCTGCCGAGCTGGGCATCTCCGTGCGCCTAGTCGGAGTGGGGGAGGGGATCGACGATTTGCAGGACTTCGATCCGGAGCTGTTCGTCGATGAGATCCTCGGCGTCAGCTGATCCGCCAACCGCCCGGCGCGCCTTCGTCCACAGTCAAGAGGCGGAGCTTCTTCCCTTTCTTAGCGGCGAGCAGCATGCCGTTGGAGCTCACGCCCCTGATCTTGGCCGGCTTCAGATTGGCCACGACAACGACGGTTTTTCCGACCAGTTGATCCGATGTGTACTGCTTCGCGATGCCGGCTACGATCTGTCGCTTTTCGGCGCCGAGATCGATCTCGATCTGTAGCAGGCGATCGGCGCCTTCGACCGCCTTCGCTTCGAGAATCACGGCGGTCGTGAGCCCGAGCTTGCCCACGTCGGCGATGTCGCAAAGCTCCACCTCGGTGGGCATGATTTCGGTTGACGGCAAAGCTGTTTCCGGTGCGGGCTTCGGCTTCTTTATGCGCGGAAAGAGGCCGGTGAGCGAAGCGATGCGAGAGCCGGGAGTCAGTCCGCCCCACTGCGCGAGATCAGACAAATGTGGTTCGATCTTCTCTTCGGGCAAGCCGAGCGTGCGTCGTAGCTCACCCATCTTCTGAGGAATGACCGGGAATAGCAAGCCTGAGACCACGCGCAGGCTCTCTGCGGCAGTGTAGAGAACGGTGCCGAGCCGTTCCAGCTCGCCGCTCTTGGCGAGGGCCCATGGGGCGGCCCGGTCGAAGTAGCGGTTGGTTTCGCGGACGGTCTCCAGCACTCGCGCGATGCCTCTGTCTAGCGACATTGCGAGCACATGATCGATCATCTCGGTCGCGGCTGCTGCGGCGTGCTTCTCGAGCTTCTCCTCTTCCAGACCGGCATCGGTGGGTGCGGGCAGTACACCACCAAAACTTCGTTCGACCATCTTTACGACCCGACTTGCCAGATTGCCCAGATCGTTCGCGAGATCAGCGTTGTATCGCTGGATGAACTTCTCCTCGGTGAACGATGCGTCGTTGCCGAGTGTCATGTCGGCGAGCAGGTGATAGCGCAGCGCATCGACCCCGTACCGATCGGCCATTGCCATCGGATCGACCACATTGCCGACCGATTTGCTCATCTTGGCGTCGCCGGTGAGCCACCAGCCGTGGGCGAAGATAGTGCGCGGTTGCGGCAACCCCATCGCCTCGAGCATAGTGGGCCAGTAGATCGTGTGGGTCGTCAAGATGTCTTTGCCGATCAGGTGGTAGCTGGCGGGCCACCAGCGATCGAAGCTCTCGTCATCGCCGCGGAAGCCGATGCCGCTGATGTAGTTGACCAGCGCGTCGAACCACACATAGCAGACATAGTTTTCATCGAAGGGCAGCTCGATCCCCCAGGGCAGGCGGCTCTTGGGCCGCGAGATGCACAGGTCGTGGATCGGTTGTTTGAGGGCGCCCAAGGTCTCGTTGCGGCGAAACTCCGGTTGGATGAACTCAGGGTGCTCGCCGATGTAGTCGATCAGCCATTGCTGGTATCGGCTCATGCGAAAGAAGTAGTTCTCTTCGACAACCCGCTCGACCGGAGTGCCCTCCGGGCTCATGCCGTCCACCACGTCTTTTTCCGTATAGAAGCGCTCCTCTCGTACAGAGTACCAGCCGACGTACTCCCCCTTGTAGATCTCGCCGCGGTCCCACAGATCCTGCAAGATCTCGCTGACCACCCGGCGATGGGCCTCGCCGGTAGTGCGGATGAAAGCGTCGTTCGATATTTCCAGACGCGTCCAGAGTTCGGTGAATCGGAGCACGGTGCGATCGACGTGTTGCTGCGGTGAAATGCCGGCCTTCAGCGCGGCGTCATGTACTTTCTGCCCGTGCTCGTCGGTGCCGGTGAGAAAAAACGTCGATTCATCCATCAATCGGTGATAGCGAGCGAGAACGTCCGCGAGCAAGGTCGTGTAGGCGTGGCCGACATGGGGCGCATCGTTGACGTAGTAGATCGGAGTAGTGACGTAGAAATTGCTCATGGTCGTTTATCTCTCGGGACCACGCGGTTGAGCTCCTCGACATCCGCCCAGGGCTCGATCCGATGTCCGGCCGCGACGATTCGACCGATCAGTGTAGAGGATGGATATTGGTTCGTGGCCAAGAAGAGCGATCTGCCCGCATCGATCTCATTCAACACGTGTTCGGCGAGGAGCTCCCTCTCTTCAGTGGTGCCTCCCCACCGCTCGAACCACCGCAGCACCTCGACATCGGTCCGGACCGACTCCACGCCCTGATAGTAGTCGGCCATGATCGCGTACCCATGGTACCAATCATCGATAATGAGCGCACCGGGCGGCAACGATTCCAGAACACGCCTGTAATGCTCGCTTGCCCTGACCTCGCTCTTGTCGGGGTTGCTGTAGTAACCCAAGTTGTCGCGCGTCGGAATGCGAGGGAGGATGATCGGATATCGGACCGAGGCCTTCGCTTCTATCTGGCCGAAGAGCTGCTCCTCGCCACCCATGAATCGGCCTACGAAATCGTCGGCCAACCGATAATGCACGATCTTTCCGCAGACCGGCAGAGCCATGAATATCAGGATCGCGCTGCGCAGCGAGCGACGCTTCTTGCGCGTGAAGCGCTCCAGAGCCGCGAGTCCTTCGCCAAGAAAGAGGGCGAGCATTGCGAAGCTAGGCAAGTAGAAATAGATGCGATCGGGCACGTCATAGGCGAGAACCACCAGCGCGTTCAGCACGCCGATCGCCGCGATCAACCAGGCGCGGCGCGGGTCGCTCCGAGCGACATGAACCGATCCGGCGATCCACGCTGCGGTGTGAAAAGGATAGAACTGATAGCCGGTCATGATCATCAGAGTCGCCACCGCCCGCGCATAGCCCCGCACGCCGATCGGAGCGAAGAAGGAGCTCTGGAACTCCCCGCCCGCGGCTGCGTGAGCGGTCGCCGCCCACCCTGCTGCGAGGGTGTGGCCGATGAAGAGAAGAAAGTAGGGGGCGATACCGGCGGCGAAGGCGCCACCAAGACGGATCAGGGTGCGGACGCGCTCGCCCGCTGGAAGGGAAGAAAGGGCGTAGACGACGATCGGCCCGAGCGCGATCAGGGCCGCCTGGTGATTCAGTGTCGCGAGCCCGACGAAGAAGACCGCTCGGGCTGGGGCGGGAGGTTGTCCGGCGGGGCGGCCGATCACGAAGAGGAGCGAAGCGAAGAGCAGTGCGATCTCGAGTGTGTAGACCTCCGCCTCGGTGGCCAGCCACCAAAGATCGTACGAGGTGGCGAAACCGAGAGCGCCCACGAGAGCGGCGTAGCGCGAGCCGGTTCCGCGCAGGATCAGAAGGGCGGCCAGCGCTACCGCGACGGCGCCGAAGAATGCTGTTGCCAGATTGACGCGATATGCGAGGTCGCCGATCGGAATCGAGGCGAAGGGCTTGGCCGCGAGGACGTAGAGCGGATGCTCGATCGATGCCACTCCGAGATGGAATCGGTGCACGAAGGCGGTGTAGCGCGGAGCATCGATGAACCCGACGGTCGGCATCAAGGTGGCGACATAGAGCGCCATCGCGCATCCCCCGGCGATCATCGCGATGCCCCAATCTCGTGCCACGCTCGGCCGTGCGGGCTCCGTGCGTCCCGGCGGTGTGAGGAGAGCGGGAATGGGCGTCGTTTCGGGCACGGGGGCCTCGGGGAGTCGAGTTGAACATGGAATGCGGAACGTGGATCTTAGCAGCGGATTATGGCGAGACCGTCCCCGTTGAACTCCTCGCGCGCAAGTCCCTACACTCCAACGATTCGCGACCTTCGTCCGCTCCCCATTCACTCGGGTCTCACTTGCGTCTTCCTCCGCGCTCCTCGGTGATCCTCGCGCTGCTCGCCCTCCTGACCTGGGCGCCCTCGCTCGCGTCCCCCTTCTGGCTGGACGACTACCTGCAGCTAGAACGCGCCGAGGCCGTGTGGGAAGACGCGCGGGCGCTTCTCACCGGCTTCCACTTCGGACCCGCCGACGTCACTCCCCTCTGGCTCGCGAACGAGAGCTGGTCGGTCTTCTACTTTCGACCGCTGGTCCAGGCGCTTCTTGCTCTCGATTGGGGGATTTGGGGGGACCTGTCCGCCGGCTATCACCTGACCAATCTGCTCCTCCACGCCATCGCAACTCTCCTGGTCGCCGCGGTCGCCACCAGACTCTCGCGCAATGCGCGCGCCGGACTGATCGCCGGAGCGATCTTCGCCGTCCACCCCTCCCATCAAGACAGCGTCGCCTGGATCACCGGGCGAACCGATCTGATCGCCGCGATCGCCTTCCTCGCCGCTCTGCTGGCGCATCTTCGCTGGCGGGCCGGCTCGAAGCTCTGGGGCGCCTTGGCGCTCCTCCTCCTCTCTCTCGCCTTCCTCGCGAAAGAGAGCGCCGCCGCCTTCCCCCTCCTGGTCGCCCTGCTCGCCTGGGTCGACGAGTCCTCCGCGCTCTTCCGTCGCCGAATCGCAGCGAGTCTCGCCGCCGCATGGCCTTCCGCCTTGCTCACAACGGCATACATCGTATTGCGCCTTGCCATTGGCGGCTTCGGTAGCCCCGGATCCGCCTATCTGAGCTCGCCCACTTCAGTCGACTTTGCGTTCCTCGCTCTTTGGCGCTATTTCCTCTATCTCGCCAACCTCGTGTTTTTGATCCCCGTGGAGCCGGTCGTGGTCGGTCCCGCCCTCGCCGCGCGACCAGCCGCGGTCGCCGTACTATCGGTCGCCCTCGTGCTTTTGGCCCGGGGTGCCCATCGCCTCGTGCGCCCGAGCCGCGCTGTCACCGTTGGCCTGCTCTTCTTCCTGATCACCCTTCTGCCCGCCATTCCGGTCGTGGAAGGTCAACGCTTCCTCTACCTGCCCTCGGCCGGATACGCTCTTGCCCTCGGGGCCGTCCTCGCGGCGTGGAGAGATCTTCGTCGCTGGGCCCTGGTCGGTCTCTGCGGCCTCTTCATCTCGGCGTCGTGGGTGAAAACCGCCTTCCGGGACGGGCTCGTTCACGACACGATGGCTCCACTTCACGCCCTCGCCGACCGGCGCGACGCCATTCGCTCGGGGGACCATCTCTACTTCATCGATCTGCCGCCTCTTGTGTGCATGGGATTCGGAGCGGCGCTTCGCCACATCTTATCGATGCCCGATATCGAAGTGACCGCCCTGACTCTCTCTCCGGAGCTACCTCCGAGCGCGACCCGTTGGATCGGCGCCTCGCCGGGCGCCACCGGTGCCTCGACCGGATCGGTGAGGCTCCGGCGAGACTCGGCCGATCGCCTGATCGTGGATCGGCCCGGGGGCGAGTATTTCGGCACCTTCATCGAGCGCTTTTTCCTTTGGGGGGAACCGGTGCCGCCCGAAGGCAGCCTCGTTCGAGCCCGCGGCCTCTCGGTCGAGGTGGGCGCTCCAGGTGAGAGGGGGGGGCTGCTATCGATGGCTTTCGAGCTCGACGTTGGGCTCGACTCCCCGCGAAACCCCATCTTCGTTTGCTCGCCGACCGGCGCAGAGCGGGTTCGCCCCGCCGATCTACCGCCCGGTCGCCTGTCGAAGCTTGCCCCGAGCAACCCCGAGGAGCTCCAATGACCTCCCCCGGTGCGCGAACCCAAGGCTACGATTGGCGCAAGTCGCTCTGGCTCGGGCTGTTTGTCGGTTTGGCCAACGGCGTCTTCGCCGCCACCGCCGCCTCGTGGACGGAGAATCCGCTGCTCGGGAGCTGGTACTTCGTGTGGGAGTACGGCCTGCGCTTGGTGGCCCGATTCGCGCCTGGGTGGTTCTCCGCCGGTCTCGGCTCGGTCGCCGGCGCCTTCACCATTTTCGGCTTCGCCGGGTTGGCGACGGGAGCTGCGCACACCGTTCTGCTGGCGCCTTTCGGCCGCAGACTGCGCGCGAGCGGAGGGCTGGCCGCCGCGCACCTTGGTCTGGCGGTCTTCCTGCTCCTCTTCTCCTACGGGCTCGTCAGCACTTTCGACGTCGCGTTCAGCCATGCCGAAGTGACCTCCATGGCCCGGCGGATCATAGGCGTGATCTTCTTGTTGGCTGTCGTGATCGCCTGGGCCGCGGGGCGAATCGCCGGTGGCGCTCTCGATCGATGTAGCCGAGCGCCGAAGCGCGGGATTGCTCTCGCGCTCCTGGCCCTCGTGGTTCTCGGCCCCGGGCTCGCCAGCGCCCTGGGGGACCGGAGCGGTCGTTCCGTCGATGCAGCCTCCGAATCGCTCTCGCCTCCCGGCCGCGTAATTCTCCTCGGCATCGACGGTCTGGAACGTTCGCTCATATACGAGCTGGGCGCCGAAGGGCGACTGCCGAACTTCGCTCGCGCGATCTCCGGCGGTGTCATCGGCCCTTTGCGCACCATCATCCCCTACTACTCGCCCGTCGTCTGGACCTCCGTAGCGACCGGCAAACGTCCCTACAAACACGGGGTGACCGGCTTCGTCGATGCCGAGACCCACGACGCCGATCTGCTAGATCGTCGCGACATAGAGTCGGCGGCCCTTTGGGACATCGCCGCGGCGCGCAATCTGCGGGCAGGCTTTGTCAACTGGTACTACACATGGCCCGCGGTGCGTCCAGGTGATGGGTACATGATTTCAGATCGCCTGGCATACGCCGATCTACCGCTCAACGTCGCGCCGGATTCGCTCGCGCCGATCGTTCACTACGAAGTGTCGAGTGGATGGAACGCTTATCCGATGGATCGATACGTCGATCTCGAGTTCGACGAAAGCTACAAGCGCTTCCCGAAGAACACGCTGGACTATGAGCGGCACCATTTCTACATGGTGTTGGAACGATCGATTGCGCGAGATGTTGCGTCGATTCGATCCGCCGTTGCCATCGAGAGCGCAGCCGAGATCGCATCTGATCTGCTCGCAGTGTACATTCGCGCCAGCGACGCGGTATCGCATATTCACTGGAAACACCATGTCGCCAGCAACAATCCGGAGATCGCTCGCCGCCTCTGGGGTGTTGGGAATGACGACATCGAGGCATTCGGCGAAGCCGTTCGCGCTTACTACGGGACCGTCGACGATCTTCTCGGCGAGATCATGGAGCTGATGGACGATTCCACCACGCTCATTATCGTTTCGGACCACGGCTTCGGCTTCAATCTAGCAGGTGGGCGCGCGGTGAAGGTGGATCGCCTCTTGCAGGCTTTGGGCTTCCTGCATTTCAATGAAGGCACCGAAGAGATCGATTGGGTTCGCACCGGCTTCTTTGACAATCCCAACAACCTTCGCATTGCAGCCAAGCGACGTATCTCCGCCAATCTCGCTGGAAGGGAGCCGCAGGGGACGCAATCTCGCGAGGCCAATCGGCGCCTCGTCAGTGAGCTCGAGACTCATTTGAAGGCGTTGCACACTTCGAACGGTTTGTCGGTCTTCACCGATGTCCGTCGCTCGGAGCTCTCAGGCGGCGTAGATCTGGTGGTTCAGATCAATCGTGACCTGCCGCTCGACGGTTCGATCGAGTTGGGCTATGGGCGACAGTTTCCCGTCTCCGAGATGGCCGTCAACTTCCGAATCTCCGGCATGCATCGCATGGACGCCACGCTGCTGATGTGCGGCCGAGGCGTGGGAGGAGGGAGGACCGTGCGGGGGGCCGGTGTGCTGGACATTGCGCCGACAGTGTTGCATTTGCTCGGGCAGCCGATCGCGCGGGATATGGATGGTCGAGTGCTCACGGAGCTGCTGGCCGACCAGCCGGCGGCTCGCGCTCCGGTCTATGTAGAGAGCTACGATTTCGCCCGGTTGGTCGAGGCGGGAGGGGTGCGCTCCGACGCACGCGTGGACGAGGTGATCAAGGATCAGCTCCGTTCACTGGGGTACATCCAGTAGTGCGATTCGAAGAGCCCGCCGGCGTGGATATCCGCCCCTGCGGGGAGCTCGCTGTGGCCTCAGGTGTCGGTTTCGTGGTGGGCTGGGCGTTCTGGTGGGGGTCGCGTCTGGGATCGGAGACCGCCCACATAGTCGACTTCGGGCTCGAAGCGCTGGTCTTTCAGGCGGTGCACTTCCTGGGGCCCTCGGCCGCCATTCGGCTCGGGGGCGCCAGCGCGCTCTCGGCCACGACCGGGCTCATCGCGGCGACGCTGGGTGCGTGCTTTGCTCCGTTCACCTTTTCCTGGGCGAGAGCGCGCGGAGGTCCCTGGAAGCACCCCGAGCGGGAGGCCCGGCGCCTGGGCCGACACGCCGGGCTTCAGGTCGCCGTGTCCGGGGCGGCATGGTTGGTGATCGAGGCGAAGAGTCTGGCCTTCGAGGCGTCTCTCGTCGGGAGCCCTGCCATGGTCAAGCTGCTGCTACTCGGCATCTTGGCGGCGCCTCTGGTGGGGTTCGCGGTCTCGGTGGTGACTCAGGCTCTTTCCCGCCCTCTTCTCGCGCTCCTGGGTCCGATCGTCTCTCGTCGATTCGAGCAACTTCTCGGTGTTCTTCCGGTCGGAGCGCTCTTGCTGCTGATGACCGGCGCGGGCTCCGCCCCAGCGGGAAGGGGCGCTGAGCGGATCGACTCTCTGCGCGCGGCTCCGATCGCTTCCCCCGGGCGCGTGCTCGTGATCGGAGTCGACGGAACCTGCTTCTCGGTGATCGACGAGCTGATCGATGCGGGCCTCATGCCGAACCTCGCGGCACTCCTCGACCGCGGGGCGGGAGGTCGCCTGCGCGCGATCATGCCTCCTTTCTCGCCTCCGGTCTGGACGACGATCGCCACCGGCGTCCGTCCCTGGCGTCATGGAATCGATCGTTTCGCCATTCCGATCCCGGGGGACTACCGATCGGAGCTCGTCAGTTCCGCCCACCGCCGGGTTCCGGCTCTTTGGGATGTGGCCACGACCGCCGGTCTTCCGGTGGTTTGCGCCGGATGGTACGCGTCCTACCCCGCGACGCCGGTATTGGGTGTGATGGTGAGCGACCGGGCGGCGTCGGAGCTCGAAGGGAGATGC
>CAZFNT010000026.1:227-16822 GCA_964520315.1 uncultured Gemmatimonadota bacterium | reverse complement strand
GCGCCGACTCTGAAAAGGGCGCGTGGGCCGTCGTCTCTTGCGCGAGAATCGGAGTGGCGCTCAAGAGGGCGGCGAACACCAGGATCAAAACCGCCATCGAAAAGCTCTTCCTCGGTGTCGTGCTCCGGGCGATCCCACTATCGGTAGTGTCACCCGACCTGTGCATGGTCGTCAACCGCCGGATCTTGTTTCTGTCGTGGAAGGACCGCACCGGGTATCTCCGCAAGCGGAATGCTCTCCTTGTCCCACCGATAGAGCTGCGCGTGGACGCCCTCATTTACATGTTCGACGATCAGATGGGTAAAGGGAACTCCGTCCCCCGCCTCTCGCCCATCGATCCACGTGCCCGTATTGAAGTACCAGCCTCCATCTTCGAGGGGCACCTGCAACGCGTCGTGGGTATGACCGAAGACGACCAATGGGACACCGACCGATCTGCGTATCTTCTCGGCCGTCGGCGGCAGCCAGCGCGCGGGGTCCAGATTCCGACCCTTCTCCATCGCCCTGGCAAGCAGAAGAGACCCGAGCACTACCCCTACGCCGATGCCCGCCGCCCAGATAGGGGAAAACGCCAGAAAGGCGAGTGCAACCAAGCCGGCCGCTCCGCAGTAGAGGATCAGGCGATCGAGGCAGAGCACGCGAAGAACTTCCCAGATCGAAGCTGTCGCCGGGCGCCGGCGGAGGGCATCGAGCTGCAAAACCACGTCCGGGGAAAGGCCGAAGCCTTCCGCGACCTCGTGGAGCTTCCGCAAGTGGTCGGCCCTGCGTCTGACCCTTCCCTCGTGACCGTACTGGCGCCACAGATTGATCAGCCTCCAGGCGAAATATGCGTAGTGATAAGCGATCCGCAGCGATCGACCGAAGCCCTGGCGAATGCTCCAGCCCACGAAACGGCGAATCCCCCAGTCCGACTTCCCGTGGGGGTCCATCTGCGGATTCAGATTGATGAAGTAGCGCACGCTGGCGGCGGAGAGGTTGAGCTCCAGCTCATCGTCGGAATGTCCGGTGCGCGGATCGAGGAAGGCATCCCATGACGAGCTCGCGTCGTACTGGTGGCCGTGCTCCACGTATACGAGCCCCTGCTCGCAGTAAAACCATGGGTAGAAAGTGATACCCGCGTGGACCGACTCGCGCCGCCCCTCTTCAACCAGGCCGGCCAAGCGCCCTTTGAACTGCTCCTGCACTTCGGGCCAATGGAACTCGACATCGTGGTTACCTATCACGATCGCCAGCTCGTTCCCAGCGGCGACGAATCGCGCAAAACGCTCAAAGACTCCGGGGTGTCGATCGAGTATCCGCTCGAGCTTGCGGTCGACCGCCTGGGGTCCGGTCCCGATTCCGAAGCGGCGCTCGTCCCCCCGCGCAAGGTCGGGGTCTTCGCACCAGTCCTCCGGAATCAGATGGACGTGCATAAAGTCGACCATGTCGCCATTGATGATCAGCCGCCACGGCTGTCCGGCTCGCTGGTGCTGGGTGTAGTGGTCGAGAAACTCGCAGAGCTTCCTCTCCACCACGACGAGGCGGCGCAGAAAGGCGATGTTATGGCCCGGCTTGCAGTCCTCTCCCAAATGCAGATCGCTGATGATCAGCAGATTGGCCGCTTGTCCGGTCTGCGGAGGTGCGCCTTCTCGTCCGACGGCCCGCCGCCAGCGAGAGGCCACACGCCTCCACAGAGTGCCGAGGCGACGACTCGTCTTCTTCGATCCGCGCGTGGCCATTTCGGCTCTTCGATTCGATTCCTACACTAGGAAAAGTAACACTGTTGGTCCACAGGTGTGAAATCGTCGCTTCAGTGCGACTCCTCTCGCCACTCGCCGATCCGGTTGAAACGCTCGATCCGTCGCTGGATCAGCTGATTGCTCGAGAACGACGAAAGTTCGTCGAGATGCGCCTCGATCCTCGCCCCTAGCGCGGCGGCCGTGCCCTTCCAATCGGTCTGGGCCCCGGCGACCGGCTCTGGGATGATCTCGTCCACGAGCCCCAGCTCCTCGAGTTGAGGCGCGGTCAGCTTGAGCGCCTCGGCCGCCGCAGGCGCCATTTCCGGGGTGCGCCAGAGAATCGAGGCGCAGCCCTCGGGAGAGATGACGCAGTACCAGGCGTTCTCGAGCATCAGGAGCCGGTCGGCGACACCGATACCGAGGGCGCCACCACTGCCCCCCTCGCCGATCACGACCGCTACGATCGGCACACCGAGAACCGACATCTCCCGAAGGTTGACCGCGATCGCCTCGGCGATACCTCGCTCCTCCGCCGCGATGCCCGGGTAGGCGCCAGGTGTATCGACGAAGGCCAGGATCGGCAGCCCGAAACGACTCGCCAGCTCCATCACACGCAACGCCTTGCGGTAGCCCTCTGGATGGGCCATGCCATAGTTGCGCATGATCCGCTTCTTCGTGTCTCGCCCCTTCTGCTGCCCGACGACGGCCACCGATCGATCGCCCAGACGCGCCAATCCACAGACCATCGCGGGATCGTCGGCGAAGCGGCGATCGCCGTGCAGCTCGATCCAGTCCCTCAGGATCAGATCGATATAGTCGAGGGTGTGGGGACGTTCCGGGTGGCGCGCGACCTGTACCCGTTCCCAGGTGGTCAGATTGGCGTAGCGCCGGTCTCGAAGCTGAGTGGTCCGGGTCGCGAGCTGCTCGAGCGCATCGGAGACGGCCTTGCTCTCATCGGGCTCCTCGGTCGTTTCGGTGGCACTGCGAAGCGCGTCGATGCGTGCCTGCAGATTCTGAACATTGCGATCGAAATCGCTGAGTGGGTTGTTCATGGGCGGTGAGCCTAGCGCGTCTGCCGGTATGTGATTACCAGCTCGCGGCTGAGATCGACGAGCTCCGAGCGTTGGAAAAGATCTCTTACATTGAACTGAATGCTGAGCCCCTCCGCGAACTCCACCGAGATCGCGGTGTTCAGATAGCCCCGCCCCGGGTGGCGCAGGGGGATCAGATCGGGATCGTCGTCGTTGAGCGCTGTCGAGTACTCAAGTGCCCAGTTCCACTGCAGGTTGATCGCGAGATCGAGACCGGCGAAGAGATCGGGCCTGTCGTCTTGAGAGCCTCCCTCGAGCGGATTGTATGAGATGCCGGCATGAGCGCCGAAGCCGTCCAGCACGGCGTAGCTCTTCGATAGAACGGTGTGAATCCCGCGTGCCTTGAGCTCGTAACGGTCTGCTTCAGCAAACCAGGCACCTATGCCCTGCGAATCGAATCCTACGATCCAGGCGGGCCTCCCGGTCGTTTCGTCGAGCAGGCGGATCTTGAAGTGAAGCTCCGGTCTTGGATACCACTCGGGACTCCCCTCGCCGAGTACTCCGAGCCCACCGAATGAGGCCCCGATCTGAACCTGGTCGGTCAGCCCCAGGCGAAAACGCGCAACCGTTCCGCCCGCGTGAAAAGTCCGAATCGCCAGATCGTAGGTATCCCGCTCGAGCATGCCCGCGGTCGGCACATCGATCAGCTCCAGCGGAGGCAGCTGCGGAGGCGGAATCGCCAAAGGGATGCGAGGTGGCGCCTCCGCCTGTCCCCACGCGGGCGAGGCGAGCGCCAAGACGGTCACGCAGATGGGATACCGCACTCGGAAGTAGCTCCTGCTCATGTTTTTCCCCATTCGCTCTTCGAGACCGGCGCCCGCGTCCAAGTCACGCTCCTCACCCCTTCGACATCGCGCAGCGCCTCGTCGAGAGAGGCCGACGGGCGCACCTTTACGTCCTTGAGGGGCAGAGCGACGACGCCGTGCCCTTCAGTTTCCACATTCAGGGTAATGGGGCAGGTGCCACCGTGAGCCACCAACACTTTTCGCAGGGAGCGGGCAATCGGTCGCTGCTGATCTCCACCGATTCGAAGGTGCAGCCGAGCGGCCATCCTCGCGAAAGCCTGGTCCAAAGGGTATGCCTTCTCGACTACGATTCCGGTGTCGGCCTCTCGCGTGGAGCGACGGCCGATCACCAGCAACATATCGGTCTGATCGAGCACCTCACGGTTGTTCTTGTACGCCTCGGGGAAGAAAACCGCCTCGATCATGGCGGAGAAATCCTCCAGCTCCACGACGCACATCGGCTCTCCGCGGCGGGTGCTCAGGTTTCTGCGAGATGTCACCAGGCCGGCGACGGTGAACTCCTCCGCGCTCGGTGTCGCTCCTTCGACCTGCTCCTTTAGTGTGTAGTTCGCGAAACGTTCCATCTCGGTGGAATAGTCCTCCAGAGGATGCCCCGAGAGGTAATGCCCCAAGACCTCTTTCTCTCGGTTGAGAAGCTCCCCGCGCTCCCACTCCGGAAGATCCTCCAGGGTCGGCTCTATCGTCTCGCCCGGGCCATCTTCGCCAAAGAGCGATGTTTGCCCCGAAGCAACCTCTCGCTGGTGGGCGTTGGCCACGTCGATCGCGCGATCCGCCGAGGCGAACTTGCTCGATCGCGTGCCCGGGAAGACATCGAGGGCGCCCGCGGCCGCGAGGCTCTCGATCACGCGCTTGTTGACCAGACGCAAATCGAGGTGTTTGGTCCAGGCGAAAAGCCCCGTGCGCACGCTCTTCTTCTTGCGCGCCCCGATCATCGAATCGATCGCCGAACGGCCCACGTTCTTCACCGCACCGAGGCCGAAACGCAAACTCTCTCGCGACACCGAGAACCCGAACTCCGACTCGAAGACCGACGGCGGCTCAACCTGGATCTCCTTTCGGCGGCATTCGTCCATGAAATGCGAGACCTGATCGGAGTCGTTCATCACTGAAGTCATGGTCGCAGCGAGAAACTCCTGAGGATAGTGCGCTTTCAGATAGGCGGTCTGATACGCGACGTACGCATAGGCGGCCGAATGGCTGTTGTGGACCAGTAGATCATCAGCCACGAAACAGCGCGTGCCCGGCACATCGAGATCGTATGTCATCGCCTCGCCCGCCGCCTCGATAGCAACGATTTCGTCCCAAGCTAGATCGCCTTCACGTTGCCGGAGCAGATTACTCAGAATCGCGTGGGCGTTGGACGAAACCGCGGTCGAACTCATTCCCCCACTCTCCCCGCGGGCTCGGTGAAGTGCGCGCTTCGCACCAACAAGCTCGCGGCCGGCTCCGGCAACACATTCGAGCACGATCGCCAGCGCCTGTTCGCAGCGCTTCGCTTGCGCAACGACTCTTCCCAGCTCGGCCAGCTCGGCCAGCTCCTCGATCTCCACCCGATCCCCATCGCGAGTCGCGATCACTCCGACGCGGCCCAGAAGGTGTTGCAGTAACCCCCCCCCTGTCGACCAGCGAAGGGTCGCTCCATCGACGTTCGCACGATGAGCGACATCGAGCGCAATGAGCTCCCGCAGATCTTCCGCGTCGAGCGCGGTGGCCTCTTCGCCGAGGGCGTCGATCCCCGCCTCTTCCTCTTCGATGTCCAATGCCTCGATTCGCGGATGTACGTCGCCCGCCACCCAGGCAATACGACGGGGAACCGCCACCCTGAAACCAGGCCGCAGCTCGTCTATGCGGCGCCAACCATCGGGAGAGAGCAAAGGATGATTGGCCGTTGCCACCAGCTCGCGCCCGCTACGAGTAGTAACGCGAAACACCGGCCGAACGCCATTCTCGAGAATCGCCGCAACTGGTTCCGATCGCGCCTCTCCGGCCAGAGGATCCGCGCTGGCGACCTCTAGTGTGCCGCTCCTCACCGCGGTCGAGGAGTACAGAGCATCGATCCTGACTCGCCGGCCGCTGCGAGCGTCGATCACGAGTGTCTCACCGACCAGGCACTTGTTGAAACCGTACTGTGCGAATTCCTCCAACAGATCGAATACCGACACGGCGATCTTCCGCCCGATACCCTTCGCTTCGCAGCCTGAGACGAAGACACCTTTCTGCTCGGCCATCACGTCCGCCTTCTTCTTGCCCATGGCGCGGCGCAAAATGTCGGCACCCCCCAGCGAATAGCCCGCCATGACCTGTGCAATCCTCATCACCTGTTCCTGATACACAATCACGCCGTAGGTGTCGCGCAGGATCGGCTCCATGAGCGGATGTAGCAGCTCGATCCTCTCTTCGCCCTTCTTGCGGGCGATGAATGTACCTATATTCTTCATCGGGCCCGGGCGATACAGGGCATTCATGGCTATCAGGTCGGTGATCTTCTCTGGCTTCAGCTTGGTCAGGTACTCTCGCATTCCTCCCGACTCGAACTGGAACACTCCCACGGTCTCACCGCGCCCGAAGAGTTCGAATGTCTCGCGATCCTCGAGATCCAATCGATCGAAGTCGATCTCGACGTCGTGGTTACGCTTGATCATCGCGGCGGCGTTGTCGAGAATCGTGAGCGTGCGCAAGCCCAAGAAGTCCATCTTCAGGAGGCCATACTCCTCGACGTACTTCATATCCCACTGTGTCGCGAGATCGCCGTCGGCATTCTGGAAGAGAGGAACGAAATTGTCGACCGGCTCGGGCGTGATCACGATCCCGGCAGCGTGGATTCCGGCGTGGCGGCACATACCTTCGACCGCCTGCGACATCTCGAGAAGATCCTGATTGATGCCTCCGCCCGACGCCATCTCACTCAGCTCCGGCACCCGCTCGATCGCCTCTCCGAGCGTGATGTTGAGCTCGGCGGGCACGAGCTTCGCGACCCGATCCGCCTCACCGAAAGAGAGCCCGAGCACCCGCCCGACATCGCGGATCGCGGCCTTCGCCTTCATGCGACTGAATGTGATGATCTGACTTACGCAGTCCTTGCCGTACTTCTCCTTCACATAATCGATCACCAGCTCCCGCCGATCGTCGGCGAAGTCGATGTCGATATCGGGCATCGTTACGCGCTCCGGATTCAGAAAGCGCTCGAAAAGAAGATCGTATTTCAGAGGATCGATATTGGTGATCGCCAGTGCATAGGCGACGAGCGAACCCGCGGCCGAGCCCCGGCCCGGCCCCACCGAGCAGCCCATGCGGCGCGCCGCTGCGACGAAATCGGCGGTGATCAGAAAATAGCCTGAATAGCCCATCCCCTTGATCGTCTCGAGCTCTGAAGCGAGGCGTTGCCACGCGGCGTCCGGCACGTCACCTTCGTAGCGCCGACGCAGGCCCTTGCGCGAGAGATCGGCCAGGTACTCGTCCGCCCCCTCGTACCCTTCCGGGATATCGAACTTCGGAAGCAGGAGGTTGCCGAACTCCAGATCGAGCTCGATCTTCTCGGTGATCTCGCGCGTCGCCAAGAGCGCCTCTTCGAGATCGCCGAATTGTGCCGCCATCTCTTGCGCGGACTTTACGTAGAACTGATCGGAATCGAATCTGAAACGTTTCTCGTCGTTTACGTTCTTCCCGGTTTGCACGCAAAGGAGTGCGTCGTGGGCGCGATGATCGTGCTTGTGTAGATAGTGCGAATCGTTTGTGACGACCAAAGGCAGATCGAACTCGTCGCGAAGGCGCAGCAGGCCCTTGTTCGCTCGCTCCTGCTCCGCAATCCCATGATCTTGAAGCTCTAAGTAGTAGTTGCCCTTGCCGAATACATCTCGATGCCAGGCGACACTTTCTCTGGCCCCGTCTTCGTCGCCCCTCACCAGGCGCCGCTGGAGCTCGCTCGAAAGGCAACCCGAGAGCACGATGATGCCCTCGCTGTAACGCTCCATGACCTCACGATCGACCCGCGGTTTGTAGTAGAACCCCTCGCGGTAGGCGATCGACGAGAGCTTACAGAGGTTGCGGAAGCCCTGCCGGTTCTTCGCCAGCATCGTGAGGTGGTAGTACGGCTCGAAGTTATCTCCGCGAGCCTGTTTGCGCTCGTGACGAGAAGCAGAGGCCACATATGCCTCGAAGCCGATGATCGGCTTCACTCCACGGGCCTGGGCGGCTTTGTAGAACTCGATCGCACCGAAGAGATTTCCGTGATCGGTGACCGCGACCGCGGGTTGCCCCAGATCTTTCACTCGATCGACGAGCTTGCCGACACGGTTGGCGCCGTCTAGGAGCGAGTACTCACTGTGCAGATGAAGATGAACGAAGTCGGAGGGTTGCACCACTGGTTCCGGTTGGGTTGGTTGGCTTGGCGAGAGCTTAGCGCATCACCGGCGCGCTACCGCCCTCCGGTGGCCGCGATCTCGATCGTGGCCCGCCCTTCGATCCGGTTGCCCGCGAGATCGGCCGCGCGGAGCAAGACGGCGTGCCGACCGGACGACAAGGCGGGATCGAGTCTCGCCTCGACGCGGTTGCGGGGGCTATCGAACATCGCGAGGACCCAGTCGTCATCGACGAGCAGCTCGACCGAGTCGGCATCGATCCCCGCACCACGGTCGTTCAGCTCCATTCGTAGGATCTCCTCGCCAGCGCGTCCTTTCTCCACGAGGGCCGCCCCCGCGACCGGCACGGCTCCGTCGAAGAAGGGCGCATAGACGCCCGGACGCGTGATCGCCGACACCACCGATGTGCCCCCGCATCGCCCGCCGGTTCTCTGCCAGATATGAGGGCTTCGCGCACGATCCAGTCGGTAGAGGTGAATCGACTCTGCCCGGCGTCCCCCTTCTCGCGGAATCTCTAGTGAGGGCAGGTCTTTGAAGTAGAGCGCTCCGGGTCCGATCTCCACGGCCGGACCGACCTGGATCAGCCCGGATTCCCCGGCCGGAGCCGGCGGCGTGGTGAAGGGCTCGATCGAGACCAGAGCATCTCTGAAGAGCCCCCCTTTCGGCATCTCGAGCGACGCGCCCGTCGACCTGTCGCTCACCCGTGCCTCGGCCCCGCGGTCGAGCGCGTAGTAAGGCGTCGTTGCCCGCCACTCCTGCCCGCCCATGGCGGCCCTCAGCTCGCCCGGACCGCCCGGACGAAGCCACGAGAGCCAACGGCCGGTCCCGACCCACCGGAGGGCGACCGAGCCGACATCCCCATCTCGCTCGAAGAACAAGCGTGGCTCGGTCGCGACGGGTTGGATCGGAGCGCTGATCGCCACGGCCAGACGCCCATTCGCGGGCGCGACGCGACCCGCGAGGGCTCGTCGCGCGCCTGCCGACTCGGTCGCCGGCGGCGCGAGCAGGAGCCCGGCCTCCGCCCGGTTCCCCGCCCGATCCCAGAACACGATCAAAACATCCCCCGGCCTGTCCCCGCTGACGCAGCCGAGCGGGCGACTCGGATCGGGAGCTTCGAGGTGCTCGTCCTCGCCGTCGACCGGCACATCCAGCCGCACGCGCGATCGGGCTCCCGGCTCCTCGGAAAGGCCGGAGTACAGATGGCGAGACCTGGCGGCCGCGCCCCACGAGAATCGATCGAGACGCAGCTCGAGCACCCTCATCCCGGCTTGCTCGACCGCCGCGCCCGCGACAGCCAGCTTCCCTCGTCGAGCGTCGTCGCGGTCGTACACATCCACCTCGAAGCTCGCCCTGCCCGCGAGCCCGATCGGCTCCCGGGCACGATAGCGGCGCACGCCCGGCGCTCCCTCGCCCACCACCAGAGGAATGTCGACCGGGAAGGGGTTTCCGTCGACGTGCGCACCGAGCTCCATCGGCACGATGCGGATCGACTCGATCACCGGAGGAACCGAGTCGGCGATCGAGAGCCCATTCGCCAGCGGGTCGATCGGTCGGCTCAAGGTATCTCGAAGCTCGAAATGCAGATGGGGCACGGTGGTGCCCGCCTGGCCCGACCACGCGACGATCTCTCCGCGCTCGAAACGGAAACGATCGCCGCCGATGCTCCAATCGAGCCTGTATCGCCTCTTCTCGATCTGCCGCAGCCGGACCGGCTCCGCGAGCATGGGGACCAACGCGCTCAAGTGCCCGTAGACAATGGTGCGCCCGTCGTCGAGGCGCAGATAGAGCGCCCGCCCGTACCCGTCGGGAGCCATTCTGATCCGCGTGACCACTCCCCCGCCGGCAGCGTAGACCGGGACGCCGATCCGCGCCTGCGTGGATAGATCGACCCCCCCGTGCAGCCGACTGGCTCGGTACTCGCAGAAGCTCGAAGTCACGGCCAAAGGGCCGTCGATCGGCGGATGGAGGACACCGGCGCCGGCCGAGCTCCCCGTCAAGAGCAGCCGCAAGAGCACCGCCGCGGCAGGGCCGGACCACCCGGCGCGCATATTCGAAGTGTGTTCGCTCTTCATCAGTCCGTCGCGGTCGCGAGAGTTGACGCAATCGTGATACCGTGTCGCTTTTCTTGTCCGCCACGATAACGATCGCCTGCCAAGCGCGCGGTGAGCATACCCGCGCGACGGCGTCGCCCTCGGAGTCGATCCGATGCTCAGTCAAATCCGCAGTGCCTCCGGCCTCATCATCGGCCTATTCATCCTAGTCGCCGTGGCCCTGGTGGCGACCATCTTCGTCGGCAATCAGCGCCAGAATCCGATCCCCGAGGCGGTAGATGCGGCGGTCGGCGAGGTCGAAGGGGTCGAGATCAAGATCAGTCAGTACGATCAGGCCGTGAGGGCGCAGCGGAACGCCTATCAGCAGCAAACCGGCCGAGAGGTGCCGAAGTTCCTCGCCGAGCGGATCGATGAGAGCGTGTGGGGCTCGTTCGTAGAGTCGATCTTGATGGAGAAGAAGCTCGACGCGCTGGGGCTTCGCGTGACCGACGACATGGTCTACGCCGAGCTCACCGAGAACCCGCCACAGGAGCTCCAGGCACGATTCCGCAATGCGCAGGGCACCTTCGACGAGACCGCCTACCAACAGGCGCTCACCTCCGCCGGCAGCGAGTTTTGGCTTCCGGTCGAGACCTATGTGCGCACCAGCCTTCTGCCGCGCCGAATGCTCGAGTCGATGGCGAAGGCGACGGTTCGCGTTACCGCCGACGAAATTCGCCGGGCCTTCATCGAAGAGCAAGAGCAGGCGCACATACGATACGTCGCCATCGGCCCGCGCGAGATCGACGAGGTCGAGATCAGCGACGACGAGCTTCGCGCGCACTACGAGGCCAACGCCGGCGACTACGAGCAACGACCCCAGGCATCTCTCGCCTTCGTTCGGATCGAGAAGGGCCCCAGCGAAGAAGATGTCGCCAAGGCGAAAGAGCGGATCGATTCGGTGGCCGACAAACTCTCGCGAGGAACCGATTTCGGCCGCCTCGCCCGCATCCACTCCGACGATTCGGGAAGCGCCCCGGAGGGCGGCGACCTCGGTTGGTTCTCGCGCGGGCAGATGGTGCCGGAGTTCGACGAAGCAGTCTTCGACTTGGAAGCCGGATCGATCTCCGACCCCTTCCAGACCGAGTTCGGCTGGCACGTGGTGCGCCTCGAAGAGAAGCGAACCACCGAAGAAGGGGGCGACGAGATCCGCGCCTCGCACATCCTAAAGGCAATCAAGACCAGCAGGGCCACGCTGGAGCGGAAGTACGAGACGATGCGCGAGATCGCCGGCGCCACCGAAGAGGGGAGGGAGCTGGCCGCGGCGACGGGCGACGATCTGAAGGTCCTCACGACACCGCCCTTCACCAAGCCCCCCGACGATTCGCCGGCTCCGCGCACCGCGCACGTCCCCACGCTCGGTGCGCTGGAAGGCGCCTCCGAGTTCGCCTTCAGCAACGAGATCGGCTCGATCAGCCCCATAATGGAGAACGACGAAGCGCTCTTCCTTCTCCAGGTCGCCGAGCGGATCGAGGCCCACACCCGCCCCTTCGAGGACGTGCGAACCCGCGTCGAATCGGGGCTCGAGCGAGAGAAGAAGAAGGAGGCCGCGCTAGAGCGTGGTCGCGCACTCGCGGAGCTGGTCTCGCAAGGGGAATCACTCGAGGCGGCTGCGGAATCGTTCGGCCTCTCGATCGAAGAGCCAGACGAGCCGATCAAGCGCACGAGCCACATCGATGGGATCGGTTCACGCACCGAGGTGGCCGGCACGGCCTTCTCGCTCGAAGCGGGTCAGACCAGCGGCGCGATCGTGATGGAGGAGCGCGGGATCACCGCGGTTGTCCAGGTGCTCGAGCGCACACCCGCCGACGAAAGCCTGCTCGTAGACGAGCGCGACGAGATCGCCGGGCGCCTGCGCGCCGAAAAGGAGCGCTTCGCCTTGCGGAGCTGGATGGACGCGATCCGCGCCGAGGCCGATATAGTCGACTCGCGCGACCAGTTCTACGGGTCGGGCACCCCGGCCGAGCAGAGCTCGTCGTAGCCGGCCGGTCTATTTGAGCATGAGCAAACGCGCGGTTTGCTCGACCCCCTCGCTCACCATACGCACGGTGTAGACGCCCGAGGCCAGCGCGCCGCCGCGCTCATCCCGCCCGTCGAAGCTCAGCGTATGGGTCCCAGCGGCTCGTCGGCCCTGGGCCAGCGTGCGCACGAGGCGACCGCGCAGATCGAAGACACGCAGACTGATCTCGGCCTCCGCGGCGAGCGTGAAGGAGATATGGGTCTTCGGGTTGAAGGGGTTGGGACTCGCTGCGTGCAGCACCGCCCCCGACGAGGCCGACGGAAGCTCTCCGCGGACCCCAGACGCATTCTTCAGGTAGAAGACCTCGATATCATCGATGTACCAGTAGAGATAATGGGACTCGGCGGTTCCGGTGCCGGCCCGGAAGCGCAAGCTGAGCGCGGCCTCCCCAATATGGCTCGACAGGTCGACCACTTGCTCGCCCCAGTCCGATGCCACGCTCGGATCGAATCTGTAGAGCTCGGCCCACTCGACCCCGCCATCGGTTGAGATATCGACCAGTGTGTTCGCACCATCCCCGTCCCCACTCATCCTCTCCTGCCACCGAATCCACGCCGACTCCATATCGAGATCGCCCGAGAGATCGACGGGCGGCATCTCGATCGCATTGTCCAGCGGCAGCAAATCGTGATCGGGAGCGAAGTAGCTACCGTCGTACCGATTGCTCTCAGGGTCGCCGACATAGAGCCCATGGGGAATCGAGTTGAAGACCGGCCGGCTGTCGGGCTGCGGATGGGTGTCGTCAACGATGCTCCACCAATCACCCGAAGCAGGAACCGCCCTGCCATGCGCCGTCCACTCCGGTTTCAGCGCGCCTTCCATGTTGTCCTGGAAATAGATATCCGAATCGGTGTTCGCGACAATGACATCGTCGATGAACCAAGGCGGATCGAAGCCGACCCACGCGGAATCCTGGTTCGAGTTGTAAGCATCGGACGCGAAGTCGAAACGTATGACGATCTCGCTTCCGACGTGGTCGGTGAGATCGAAAGTGACCTCTTCCCACTCCGGAACGAACTCGCCGGACCAGCCGGGAACGTTCTCTTCGCCGTCTTGCAGGAAAAAGGCGTAGATGGCGCTGTCCTGATAGCCCTCTTGGGGTTCGATCACGTTCCAGGTCGTGCCGCCGTCGGTCGATAGCCGCGCCGTTCCCCCGTCCCAAGTGTCGAAGGGGGGCCAGGGCAGCTCCCATTCGCAGTCCACGAATTGCCAGTAGATCAAGCCGACCGTCCCCGAGGCCAGACCGAGGTCGATGTCGAGATCGAGCTGCTGTCGCCACATGTTGCCGTAACCGGTCCACTGCCCGGTCTCGGTGCCGCACCACCATGCGCCGGTGCCCCCGTGCGTGTTCCGGTCATCGATGTGCCAGTAGCTCTCGATCGGCACTTCGGTGAGATCGGTCGAGACCCATCCCGCGGGGAGAGAACCGACAGCCGTCGTATCGAAGCTCTCGCGCGTCACCCAGATCGTGTCGAAATCGACGGCCGTGACCGCCGGTGGCTCGAGCGCGACCTCATTCGGCTTCAGCAACACGTTACCGGCCGATGCGGTGCCGCCCAGCGCGACGAATGTGACCAGTGCCAAGATCTTGCGCATCTTTCCCTCCGTCGAGAGCGCCCCCGGCCGGCCTCTTCGATTCGGGGTAGGGGCAGGGCCGCCGCGGGGCAATCGGGTATTGCGGGCTTGGGGCGCCCGTATGGGCGAAGAATAGCATCGAAAGACCGCCGACGTGCTCATGTCTCGGGGTCGACCCGCGTCGCCGCCACGCCAAGAACGCTGTCAACATGTTTCGGAATGTAGTCGCGGACTGGTCCAGGGCGAGCGCATGGGCCATAATCGACAGCTCGGAGAAACAAATGACCACGCCACCAGCCTTTCCCTCCGTCGACGATGCCCTCTTGGACGAGGCTGTCAGGCGGATCCTCACGGTCGGCGATCCCGAGCAGGTCGTGCTCTTCGGATCGCATGCTCGAGGCGACGCCCGGCGGGACTCCGACCTGGATCTCCTGGTCGTCGAGCCCAGCCAACTGCCGCGCTTTCGGCGCCCGACCCGCTACCGCCGCGCCCTCCGGGGGCTCCACCCCTCCAAAGACATCGTCGTCTGGACCCCCGAAGAGGTGGCTGAATGGGTTGGCGTCCCCAACGCATTCATTGCCAACGCTTTGAGCGAAGGCCGAGTCCTCTATTCTCGGGGGGGCTCGGGTGGGTGATACACGCTCGCTGGCGAAGGGTTGGTTAAGAAAAGCCGAATCCGATCTCGTCTGTGCTCGCACGATGATCGCGACTAATGGACCGTACGACACTGCCTGCTTTCACGCCCAGCAGGCCGTCGAGAAGCTACTGAAAGCGTGGCTGACGCGGGCGGAGCACCCGATCCCCAGAACCCACGACGTAGAGGAGCTCGCGGACATCTGCGCCACCCAGGGCCTCGACCTCGGATCGATCGATCTCGAGGAACTGAGTACCTATGCGGTCGAGATCCGCTATGACGCGGATTTCTGGCCGGCGATCGAAGATGCGCGCGACGCCCTGGCGACAGCCGAGCTCATCTGGATGACGGTGAGCACTACGATCGATGGCGCGGCGCCCGAGTCCAAGGGCGACGACCAGGCCCCGCCGCAACCGGACGCCTGACCGAGGGCTTGCCTGGAACCCCTTCTTTGGGGGACGCACTGCGATCGGGTTCCGTGTGAGGAAGCCAGGCATGCCCAATGGCTCCGCATCCCCGAACCTCCCGCCCTGCGAACCGGTGAAACGCGCTGGCCCGGCGCGCCCCACAAAGCGTGAAAGAGCGGCTAGACTGGTAGCAACAGGAGTCAGCTCATGGGAAGAATCCGCAACTGCTTGATCCACGACAACGTCGCGGAAAGAGGCGGCGGGATCTTCGCGTACGATTTTTCGTCGGAGGACCGACTGATCGAGAATTGCGTCATTGTGGGTAACGAGGCAACTGGATCGGCGACGCGCTTCGGCGGCGGACTCAACATAAGGGTCTTCCCGAACGAAGATCGCCTGAGCGGCCTGATCATCAGGGACAACCGCCCGGATCAAATCGACTCTGAGGGATTTGACGAGCCCATCACCTACAGCGCCAAAATTGTCGCCACATCACCATCCGGCACGCTGTGGCTCAGGAGTGCCTGTGCCTGCTCGAGCTTCCGCAGAAAGGCGTCATCAACGGTGACGTGAGGGCGATGGAGGGCGTGGGCCGCGTCGGTGCCGGCAGGAGCAGCGGCCGCACGCCTGGGAGTAAGGGTCAGGAAAGAAACAAACGCGCCACCTCGCATCCCATCTTCGGGCCATCTTCGACCGATGCCTCAATCGTGCACTCCTCGACGCAGGCTGCGACTGCGCCTCCGGTTGCACTCAATCGGATCGGCCGAATCTGACCCAAATCTGGGCGCGATCTGACACGCTTGTTTCTTTCCGGACCCTAAGAGACAGCCGGCCCTCGGGCGCGACGCAGCCCTCTACTCCTCACCCACCAAGCACCAAACCCGAATCGTCGGCCCCGGTCGGTCATAGCCGCTGAAACCCGCGATCGGAGCATAGTACGCATCGATCGGATCGAAAACCCCCTCCCTGTCCTCCCCCTCCGGCCCCGGCTCGAAGACCACGACCAGCTCCGAGCTCCTCTCCAGCTCAGCCCGCAGCTTGAAATGCAGCGCCGAATATAGCGTCAGTTCGTGCTCGTGGGTGAGGATCCATGGGAACGACTCGCGGTCGATCATGCCCAATCCGGCGCGTGGATCGATGATTCTGAGCGTGGGGAAGGGAGCTTCTTCGGGGCAGTGGGGCGGCTCTGTCTCCAGGGTGAGGATCTGGCACCACTCGAGTCCAGGCAGGCGCGGCTCGCCGTAGAGACGACCTTGTCCACCCGCGAATACCACGCCTTCGTCCGGGCGAACGTGCTCGCGAAGCCAGCGGACAGCCAGCTCGCGGGTGTCGGTGCGTCCGATGATTCGGGCGTGCCGGATCGACGCGGCCAGCGCCGGGGCGCCCAGACCGAGCGCGAGCAGCGAGGTGACGACGATTCGCCCGCCTCGCGCTGGCTGCATTCGCTCCGCGATCGCTTTCACCGCGAGCGCCGCGATGAGCGCGAGCACAGGCAAGATCGGAATCATGTAGCGGAAGAAGACGGTGCGTCCACTGCCCATGGCTGCGTAGTAAAGGAGCGCGAAAGCCAGCGGCGGCAACAACGCGCGATGCCGGCGCGGACGGGCGATCGCGATCAGCACGCCGAGAAGCGAGGCGAAGAACAAGGGCGCCGAGAGAGCAAATCGAAGAGAGTCGGTGAAATGGTAGCGAAATCCGATTCCCAAATCGCGTCCATGTCCCTCGGAAATATGACGCGACTGGAACGCGAAGTCGCTCGCGAATCGATCGAAATCGAATACAACATATGGGTTGATGGCCAAGAAGACCGCCGTGGCGACTCCCGCGACGGCGAGGATCGCGACGATCGACTCTCTGGATCGCCACCGCCCCCAGAGAAGCGCGACCGCGGGAGCG
>CAZFNT010000026.1:0-217 GCA_964520315.1 uncultured Gemmatimonadota bacterium | reverse complement strand
ATGCCGACCAGCGCCGCGTTGTACTTGATCGCGCCCGCGAGACCGACCCAGAGACCGGCGATGACCAGGTCCCCTCCCCCGACCGCATCTCCCTTTCGGCGAAGCCTCTCCGCCCAGAACAACGCACAGACCACCACCAAAGTCACCGGCACATCGGTGACGCCGAATCGAGAATCCCGCACGTGGAGCGGAGCAACCGCCAAAAACAGTGCCGCTA
>CAZFNT010000025.1:0-16844 GCA_964520315.1 uncultured Gemmatimonadota bacterium | reverse complement strand
GCCGCTACCCATCCTGTCCCCACGATTCGGCGGGATAGGAGCGCAAGTACCCCGACCGTCGCCACCCCGCAGAGCGCGGAGACCACGCGAGCGGTGAGCAGCCAAGGAGTAGGATCGGCCACATAGGCGGCGTAGAAATCGCTGGCGTCGCTCCACGTGCCTGAAGCGATACCGATCCGGGCGGTCGCGGCGAAGAGCCAACGGAGCAGATAGAGCCAACCCGCCGGATACTCGAAGAAGCCGGGCGAGTGGGTCCCCGCGAGGAGCATATTCATGACCCGACTCGTGACGTTCGCCTCGTCGGGACGCGCCCACCAATCGGGGAAGCCGAAATCGATCGACCAGAAGCGCAACAACGCGGCGAGAAGCAGGGCGCCCGCAATCGCTCCGC
The DNA here is from genome assembly GCA_964520315.1 of uncultured Gemmatimonadota bacterium. GTDB lineage: Bacteria. Next base: position 16,453 of record CAZFNT010000025.1, on the reverse strand, counting down.
GCTCGGCCCGCTCACTCATGCGCCTGATCCGCCTTCGCGGCCCTCGCCCGCGGATTGAGCGCCGAGTGCATCCTCCTCGCACCCCTCCTGCAAGGCATGAAGGCGGCTGTAGATCCCCCCGGCGGCCAGCAGCTCTTCGTGCTTGCCCGATTCGACCAGCCGGCCGCGGTGAAGGACCAGAATCCGGTCCATCTTCTCGACGGTCGAGAGGCGGTGGGCGACGACGATCGCCGTGCGCCCTCGGAGCAGCGTGGCGAGCGCTTGCTGAATCCGCCGCTCGGTCTCGGGATCGACACTCGCGGTCGCTTCGTCGAGCACCAACACCTTGGGATCTCGGGCCAGCGCGCGTGCGAAGGTCACAAGCTGACGCTCACCGACCGAGAGGTTGGCGCCCCACTCCCAAAGCTCCGTGTCGATGCCATCGGGCAGGCGACCCAGGAGGGCGTCGAGACCGGCGGCTCCGGCGGCACGCTCGACGTGGGGATCGCTCTCCGCCGCCCCGACCGGCGCACCGAGGGCCACATTGTCGCGAATGCTGCCCGAGAAGAGGAAGATGTCCTGCGTCACAACGCCCAGCGCGCCACGCAGAATCGACGGATCGAGCTCGCGCACATCGACGCCGTCGAGTCGCACCGCACCATGGTCGACATCGTAGAGTCGCGCCAAGAGCCGGATCAGCGTCGACTTCCCCGACCCGGTCGCGCCTACGACACCGACCCGCTCACCCGGCCTGAGCTCGAACGACACATCGCTCAAGACCGGCTCTCCTTCGCGGTAGGAAAAACTCACCGAGTCGAACTCGATCCTACCGGCGATGGGTGAGGCCGGAGCCACGACCCGCTCGATCGGCAGCGCCGAATCGTCGTCCAAGAGATCGAACACCCTCTCGGCCGATGCCAGGGCCGACTGGAGAACGGCGTACTTGGTCGAGAGATCCTGCACCGGATGGAAGAAACGCTTCGAGTAGTCGATGAAGGCGACCAGGACGCCGAAGGTGATCGCCCCCTCGAAGATCCGACCCGCGCCTAGCCAGAGGATCGCCGCGGTCACGACGACGCCGGCCAGCTCGACCAGCGCGCTGAAAACCGACTCGTATCGCACACCGCGCAGCTCGGCGTCACGGTAGGCGTGCGATGCGGAGCGAAAGCCGCCCAGCTCCCGCGATTCCCGCGCGAAGAGCTGAATGATCGCCATGCCCGCGAGGCTCTCCGCGAGGAAGGCGTTGAGCTTCGACAGAAGCAGGCGAACCCAGCGGTGCGTGTCGCGGATCTTCCCGCGGAAGTAGAAGGTGAGGGCGAGTAGAACCGGCACCGCGGCGAAGGCGGTGAGGGCGAGGCGAGGGTCCATTCGGGTCATCACCGCGGCGATCATGACCATGACGAGCAGGTCGCCGAGCACCGCCAACACGCCTTGGCTGAAGAGCTCGTTCAGCGCCTCGACATCGCTGGTCACGCGCGTGATCAGGCGTCCCACCGGGTTCCGGTCGAAGAAAGCGATCGGGCGACGCGTGATATGTGTGAAAACCTCCTGCCGCAGGTCCCGAAGAACTCGCTGCCCCGCCCCCTCCAGTGAAATGAGCTGGGCGTAACGCAGCAGCGACTCGCCGGTCAACGAGAGCAGATAGAGACCGACCCAGAGCCGCAGGCCCCCGATGTCGCCCGCCGAGATCGGCCCGTCGATCGCCTCCTTGACCAGCCATGGCTGCACCACCTGGACCGCCGTCAAGAGGACCAGCAGCCCAATGGCGGCGGCCACGCGTCGCCAATGCGGGCGCAGATAACCGAGAAAGCGCCTGAAGATCTCCAGATCGATCCGGCCGTGCCCGGGTTGATCGTCGGGGGCGCCGACCCCGACATGGACCCTCATGACGCGTCCTCCAAAGCGCGCTCCAGCTCTGAGCGGGCGTGCAGTCGCGAGTAGACCCCGCCGGCGGAGAGCAGGCTCTCGTGGCTACCCTCCTCGGCGATCCGGCCGCGATCGAGCACCAATATGCGATCGGCCACCCTCAGCGAGGCGGATCGGTGAGAGACGATCAGCGCGGTGCGTCCGGCGAGGAAGGACCCGAGGCGCTTGAGCACTTCGTCCTCGGTCTGAGCATCGACCGCCGAGAAAGGGTCGTCGAGGATCAGTATCTCGGAGGCGCAGGCCAGCGCTCGGGCCAGAGCTACCCTCTGACGCTGCCCCCCCGAGAGGGCCGCCCCCCGCTCCCCCGCTGGCGTGCCGTAGCCACGCGGAAGCTCGCGCGCGATGTCGGCGAACCCCGCCAGATCGGCCGCCCGCAAGAGGCTCTCGTCGTCGATCGGCGCATCGAGGCCGAAGCCGATGTTCTCGCGGATGCTGCGCTGAAAAAGAAAGCCCTGCTGCGGCACGGTCGCGACGCGGCGCCGCAGCTCGGCGAGGGGCAGATCGTTGATGTCGGCCCCCTCGAGAAAGACCGCGCCGCGCGGCACGGAGTATTGCCGCGTGAGCAGCGCCACCAAGGTGCTCTTGCCCGAACCGACCGGACCGGTGATTCCGAGAATCGATCCGGCCGGCAGGTCGAAAGAGATCTCGGCGAGTGCGGGCTCGTCGCGCTCCGCCCCCTCATAGGCGAAGCCCAGGCCCCGAACCGAGAGAAGGGCCGCACCCGCGACGGCGACGCCGCCCGGCACCGATCCTCCCGCGTTCTCCTCCCCCGCCGAATCGGGATCGATCCTCAGAATCTCGTCGAGACGCGTCGCCGCCGCACGCCCCCGCTGAATCAAGTTCAGGATCCACCCAACCGCCATCGTCGGCCAGGCCGCCATCGCCAGATACCCGGTAGCCGCCACGAAATCCCCCAGCCCGAGCGTCCCCTCGGCGACCCGCGTTCCGCCGAGCTGGAGCACGATCAGCGTGCCCATCCCCCCCATCAGGCTAAAAAGCGGCACCATCGCCCCGCGCGCGCGAACTAGCGCGAGATTAGCCCGCAAATAGTCCCCGTTGCTCTCACGGAAGCGCTCGACCGTCTCCTCCTCGGCCCCGAATGTGCGCACGACCGAAAACCCGGTGATCCGCTCGCTCGTCAGAGCGGTCATGTCGGCCAGTGCCTTCTGCGCCGCGAAAGTACGCTGATGCACGCGTCTGGTCACCTGCCGCACGACACCGATCAGCAGCAGATAGGGCAAGAAAGCCGAGACCGTGAGGCCTGGATCGATCCTGAGCATCATGCCGATCGAGAAGACCAGTGCCGCCGCCGTGTTCATGAGGTTCATCGAGCCGAAGCCTGTGAGCCCCCTCATGAGCTGCACATCGCTCGTCACGCGGCTCAGCAGATCCCCCAGCTTGGACCGATCGTAGAACCCCCTCGAGAGCCTCTGAAGGTGCGCGTAGACCGTCTCGCGTATGTCGGCCGCGACCAGCCGGCTGGCGCCGAGAATGCACAGGCGCGAGCCGGTCCGCACCACCGCCATGACCACCGCCACGCCGAGCATGACCGCGGCGACCGATCCCACGGACTCGCCCCGCTCGATGCGATCGATGATCTCCTTGATCAGCCATGGGATCGACGCGCCGAGCGCGTTGGTGGCGAGCAACAGCGCCAGGCCACCCGAGTACTTCCGCCGGTAGGGGCGCACATGATCGAGAACGATCCGGAGGGGATGGGGTCTCCGCTCGGCGGTCAACATTCCTCCCGCTGGGCAGGGGCTCCGACCTCGACCGGTTGGCGCGATGGCGCAACGGCGGCGTGGCGGGCGTCGGCCACCAGATCGAAAACCGCGACCTCCGGGCGAGCGTTGAGGCGAAACGGGAAAGTGTGGGTCGTGCCCAGGCCTCGGTTGACATAGACGCGCGCGCCGCTGGGGAGCTCCCGCCAACCGTGAAGATGCTCGTGATCGACCCGGCCGTGGAGCAACACCTTGCTCAGAATCGGAATCCGGATCTGCCCACCATGGGTGTGTCCGGCCATGACGAGGGTGCGCGAGTCGGTCGGGATCGTATCGGCCGGGAATCCGGAATGGGACAAGACCAAGGTCGTTCCGTCGTTCGGGGCGTATGCATGGCCAACCGTCGCGTGCTCCGAAACGAGCCTCCCGGAGACCGCGTCGCCCAAGCCCGAGAGGCGCACCGTCGTGCCTGCAATGTCGATCTCGCGCGACTCGTTGATCAGCACTTCGACCCCGGCCGATTCCAGCTCTCGAACCAGCCGCTCGCTGTCGTTCCGCGTGGGTGGGTGGTGGTTGTTGGTGACGACATCCCACAGGTTGTAGTTGTGGTAGTCGTGGTTTCCCAGGACCGCGAAAACTCCGTGCTTCGCGCGAAGCTCCGCCAGCTCGCGCGCACAAGGTTCGATCCCGTCGTTCGTGTCGATCAGATCGCCTGCCAGAAGCACCAGATCTGGGCGCAGGCCGTTGATCCGGTCCACGAGGCGCCTGCCCATGCGAGCCCCGCGGTGGTAGTGGAAGTCGGATAGGAGCACGATCCGCAGTGCGGCGCTTGGCGCGCTACGATCGGCGCGGTGATCGACCTCGTGCCTGGTGAGCTGAAACCAACGGCGCTCGACGAAATGGCTCCAGGCCGCCGCGAGCAGGGCGGCCACGGCTATAGAGACGAGGATTGACGTAAGGATCGGCATGGGGATGTTCGAGATAGTGGAGTAGAGTAGCCGACTCGGAGCTCCCGGGCTCATCGGTCTAATCGGCTCACTTAGAGTCTGCGCAAGAATAACTTGCTGTTCTGGCGCCCAGATGTGCCGCAGATCCGGTCGATCGCCGATCTTCGAAACCGAAGGAATAGCAGAGCTGTTTCGAGGCTTTCGGAGGTCGGCGATCGACCGGAGACGTGGTACAGATAGGATGCCAAAACAGCAAGTTATCGTTGCGCGGACCCTTGGCGTGATCTTGGCACTATTGATACATGCGGATCCTATACTGCACCCAGTACTTCCCACCTGAAATCGGCGCCCCGGCCGCGCGGGCCTACGAAATGGTCCGCTATCTGGTGACCGAAGGGCACGAGGTAGTTGTGCTGACCGCCTTCCCGAACTACCCGAGCGGACGGGTGCACGAGAGCTACGGTCGCGCGATCTACCGAAAAGAGGCGATCGCGGGTGCGGTGGTGCTCCGCTCTTATGTCTGGACCAACCCGCGCAAGAGTTTCGTCGGCCGGGTCGGCAACTACATCTCCTTCGCCTCGTCGTCGCTCCTGGCGGGGTTTCTGGGAGCCGGGCGCCGGTTCGATGTCGTCGTCGGCTCCTCTCCTCCCCTCTTCGCCGCGGCGTCGGCGCGTCTTTTGGCGCTTCGCTACCGCGTCCCTTTCGTATTCGACGTGCGCGATGTTTGGCCGGACGCGGCCGTCGCCCTCGGCGAGCTCGGCAACCCGATCTTGCGCCGAATCGGCTTCGCCCTCGCCGATCGTCTCTACCGAGCGGCCGATCGCATCATCTGCGCCAACCCCGGGAACCGTCGCTTGATCCAGAAACGGCTCTCGAGCGAGACGAAGGGACGCGTGGCGATCGTGCCGAACGGAACCAATGTACAGGTTTTCAAGCCGCTCGAGCCGCACGAGCGCGCGAGAGTGAGGGCGGAGCTCGGTTTCGAGGATCGATTCGTCGCTGTCTACGCCGGCCTACACGGGCTGATGTACGACTGGGACGCCCTGCTCGACGCGGCCGATTCTCTGCGCGACGATTCTTCGATCCTGTTTGTGTTGGTGGGCGATGGTCCTATGAAGACCGAGATCGTCCGGAATGCGACGCGTCGCGGATTGAGCAACATTCGATTCAAGGCGCCTATGCCCGCGGAGCGTGCTGCGCGACTGATGTCGGCGGCCGATGTGGGAATACTCTCGATGCGCGATCTCGATTTCTTTCGCGACACGGTTCCGGTCAAACTCTACGACTACATGGCCGTCGGGCTGCCGGTGGTGCACTCTGGGGGCGGATTCGCTAGAGAGATCACCGAAGAAGCAAACACAGGCATCTGTTTCTCGCCGGGGGACGGTCCGGCGCTGGCGCGCGCGATCCGCGAGCTGGCGAAACGCTCCGGCGAGCTCTACGCCATCGCGGTGCGCTCACGAGAGCTGGTCACCCGCCGCTTCGATCGATCGGTGCTCGCGAGAGCGTTCGAGAAAGAGCTGCTCTCGGCGATCAGCGGAGAAGCGCCCTAGGGATCAACGCCGGCAATCCGGCTTCTTGCCATGCGTTTGGGCATTGCTCTGAATTCGCGATGCTCGCGGGATTCGCTCCTGCAGCTCGCGGATGCGGCTCTCGTGCGAAGGGTGCGTCGAAAGGAACTGCGGGGGTTGCCCGCCGCCCGCCTTCGCCATATTCCGCCACAGCTCGACGCTCTCACTCGGTTCGAAGCCCGCGCTGGCCATCAGGTCGAGGCCGAGCAGATCCGCCTCGCTCTCTTGAGCGCGGCTGAAGGGAAGTAGCACCCCGACCTGGGCGCCGACACCCAACACCGCCATGACGTTGTCGCTCGTCTCGGATGAGCCCCCGGCGAAGACCTGAACCGCCTGTAGTCCTGCTTGGGCCGCGAAAGTGGTGGACATGCGCTCGTTGCCGTGATCGGCGAGCACGTGGGCGACCTCGTGCCCGAGCACCGTCGCGAGCTGATCATCGCTTCGCGCCACATCGAGCAGCCCGGTGAAGACACCGATCTTCCCGCCGGGGAGCGCAAAAGCGTTGGCGGCAGGATCCTCGAAGACAACCACCTCCCAGCGGCCGGGGCCGTCTTTCGGATCGACCGCCGCGGTGACCGCGGTGGCCACGCAGCGCACATAAGCGTTGGTGGCCGGGTCTTTCGATCGGGGAGTTTGCCCCTTGATCTCGTCGAAGGCGGCGACACCCATCGCCGACATCTCGCTATCGGGGAAAATGGTGAGCTGACGGCGGCCCAAGGGAGATTTGGCGCAAGATGAGAGCGCCAGGGCAAGCAAGAGGATAAGGGGCAAACGGATCATGGCACCCCGGGGGAGAATATCTCGACCGGCTGAGGCCATGAGGATACCGCCGCGAGCAGGTCGCCGTGCACCTCTTGTCGGGCTCTGTAGATGGCGCCTTCATCGATCAAGAGGCGCCGATTCGAGATGGCGAGCGCCTTGCGGAATTCGTCCCGAAGCAGAGCGCGATAGCCGACGAACCAGACATCCGCCAGCTCGGGGTGGGTGCGAATCGGCGATGCATCCCCCGCCCGGAGCGAGGACTCCACGGGGATGCGCAGCACGAACTCCTCTCCCCTTCCGCCCCGAGGTGCGCGGGATACCACAACCAGACTTCCCGGTGGGAAGCGCCGCGACAGGAGAAACGCGGTGTAGTCCTTGAACATGCGGCCCTCGTGAGCGAAGGCCGCGACCCTGCCCGGGTAGAAGCTCGGCGCGAAGCGGCCGTCGCGCGGATCGACCAGGCTCGGCTCTACCCACGCGCTGATGGCCGCCAGGCAGGCGCAGGTCGCCAGGGTACGAGGGCGGACGACGCGCGTGGCGAGCACGAATACGCAGATCGCTCCGGGAAGCAGATAGGCCGCATCGAGCGGAAGCCACGAGAAGAGCAGGATCGAGGCCGTTAGCCCGCAGAGCAACGAGATCTCGACGAGCTTCGGCCGCCGGAGCAGGCGCAGCGCCCTCTTGCGGACGGTGCTGGAGCGAGTGAACAGGAGCAGCACGAAAGGCAGCAGGAATCCCGGCAGCACCGCTGCATCGAATCGAAAAAGGGTGCGCGCGAGACGCCCCAAGATGCTGTGGGAGCGGTGGGCGGGTGAGAGCGCCGAGAGCCCGTACGAGTGCATGACCGGGAGGTAGGCAAGGGCGAGCACCAGACAGACTCCGAGCGAGAATGCCACCCACCTCATCGACCGCGAACGCTTCAAGACCGCGACGGCTGCGGCCGGAGCGAACACCAGGCTTCCGATGCGGAACCCTCCGGCGAGGCCGAGAAGCGTCCCGGAAAGCAGAGCGCCGGTGGTTGACCGGTTCCGAAAGACGCATACGATCGAGGCCAGAGTCAGCGCGGCGGCCGGGACGTGATCGGAGCCGTCGGCGGAATGCGCCCAGAAGATCGGTAGAAAGGCCACCGCGGCCAAGAGCGGCCAGCGATGGGCGCGAGAGCTCCCGATCCGGGCTCTGATTCGGTCGACCACGAGCAGAAGAAGCACTCCCCAGAGCAGCGTGAAGGTGTTGGCAACGCACCAGCCGGAGATGCCCGCGGCGTCGGCGATCCAGAGTGCCACGGCCATCTGCGCCTCGTGCAGCGGGTTGCCGGGAGCGCGCGCCATCTCGTACTCGCCCGATTCGAGGATTCGGCGGGCCGCGCTCGCCACGTTCCAGTAGTCCCCGTCTCCTCCATAGCCCGCCATGAGCACGGGGACACGGGTGAGCGTGTACACCACGAACACCAACATCGCGCCGAAGAGGGCGCGAGCACGACCGGGCTGCATTGAGTCCACAGCTGAGCTATCGACTCAGCCCACGGTCTCTTCAGTGCGCCCCCTTCTTTGGGCGCAGTTGAGCTCCCGAGGCCAGATGCTGGTTCCAGGTCGCGGGCGCCCGGCCGTTGTCGACTTCGGTCATGGTGATGCAGCCCGGCACGGGGCAGACGATCTCGCAGAGGTTGCAGCCTACGCACTCATCTTCATCGATCACCGGGACCCTGCGATCGCCGGCGCCCGGCTCGATGCATTGGTGTCCGCCGTCGGCGCAAGCCACAACACAGTCGTAGCAACCGATGCAGCTCTCGGCATCGACACGGGCGACCGACTCGAAGTTCATGTCGAGGTCGCCCCATTCACCCAACGCAGGTGTCGCGCCGCCGATGAGATCCTCGAGCCTCTCGAAGCCTTTCTCTCGCATGTAGAACTCGAGCCCCTCGATCATGTCTTCGACAACGCGATAGCCACGCAGCATCACTTCGGTGCAGACCTGCACACAGCTCGATCCGAGTAGCATGAACTCGACCGCGTCGCGCCAATTCGAGATGCCGCCGATGCCGCTGATCGGCAGCTGGAACTCGGGAGTGTTCGAGAGTGACGCCACCATCTGCAGGGCGATCGGTTTCACTGCGGGGCCACAGTAGCCGCCGTTGGTACCGAGCTCCCCGACGATCGGTGCGGGGATCATGCTGTCGATGTCGACGCTGACGATACTCTTGATGGTGTTGATCAGGCTCACGGCGGCGGCGCCACCCCGCTGCGCCGCGAGGCCGTGGGGGCGGATGTCGTGCACATTCGGTGTCAGCTTCACGATCACCGGCACACTCGAGTGGCTAACCGCCCACGAGGTGATCCGCTCGTTGATCTTCGGCTCCTGGCCTACCGCGGAGCCCATGCCCCGCTCGCACATTCCGTGCGGGCAGCCGAAGTTCAGCTCCAGGCCGTCGGCTCCGGCGTCGATCGAACGCCGGATGATCTCTTTCCATTCCTCTTCCGACTCCACCATCAGGCTAACGATCAGGGCATTATGCGGGTAGCGCTTCTTGACCTCTTCGATCTCCCGGAAGTTCGTATCGAGGGGGCGGTCGGTGATCAACTCGATGTTGTTGAAGCCGATCGCCCTGGTGCCCCGGTAGTGGTGCCCCCCGAAGCGACTGGAGACGTTCTGGATCGGTTGCCCCAGCGTCTTCCACACCGCTCCGCCCCAACCTGCGTCGAAAGCCCGCATCACCTGCTCACCGGAGTTGCTGGGCGGAGCCGATGCTAGCCAGAAGGGGTTGGGCGAAACGATTCCAGCGCAAGTGGCAGTCAGATTGGGCATCACTTCTCTCCCATCAGGTAGCGATCGATCGCTTCGGCGGCCCGCTTTCCTTCAAAAGCCGCGTTCACCACCTCTTTTCCGCCGTTGGTGCAATCTCCACCGGCGAAAACCCCCGATCGGCCGGTGGCGCCATCGTCGTCGATGCGGATGCATCCGCCATCGATCTCGATGCCATCGGCGGACGCCACCAACGAAGCGAGTGTCGCTTGTCCCAATGCCAGCAGAATCAGATCGGCATCGAGTGTGTGCTCGGTGCCCTCGATCGCTTTCTTTCCTTCGTCGGTTCCAATACATCTCAGGCCGCTCACGCAACCATCGCCCAAATAGTCGACCGGCTGCGTCCGCCAGTGGGCCCGCACGCCTTCCATCTTCGCGGCGGCCCATTCGTGCGCGTAGCCCGGCTTCACCTCTTCTCGCCCTCGGTAGACCAGCCTCACATCGCGCACACCGAGCCCGACCAGCTCCCTCACGGCGTCGAGCGCGGTGTTCCCGCCACCGATCACGAGAGCGCTCGCCACACCGTCGAGATCGATCCGACCGAGCTTGATCCGCTCAATGAAATCGACCGCGCCGTACACGCCATCGAGGTGCTCGTGTGAGGCCGAAAGAAATGTGTCCTCACCAAGCCCAACGCCGATGAACACGGCATCGTGTGCCTCTTCCAGCTCGTCTAGTGTCACGTCCTCCCCCAGGGCCACGCCGGTCTTGATTTCGACGCCACCGATTCCCAGAATCCACTCGACCTCCTCGGCGGCTCGATCGGCGCGCATCTTGTAGGGGGCGATCCCGGCGGTGTTCAAGCCTCCGAGAATCTCGCGCTTCTCGTAGATCGTGCAGGCGTGGCCTTTGCGCCGGAGCTCGTGGGCGGCCGCAAGCGATGCCGGGCCACCACCAACCAGGGCCACGCTCTTGCCGCTCGCCTCGCCCGATTCGAAGTAGCGCCAGCCTCGCTCGTAGGCCTGATCGGTAACGAGACGTTGCAGCTTGCCGATCTGGATCGGCGCCACCTCTTGCTCGTTGTGAACGCAGGCAGCCACGCACGATGTCTCGACGGGGCAGATACGGGCGCAGCTCATGCCCAGGATGTTCGCCGAAAAAATCGTGCGGGCCGATCCCCAGAGGTTGCCCGTCGTGATCTTGCGAATGAACTGCGGAACGTCGATCGATGTGGGGCAGGCCTCGATACAAGGCGCGTCTTCGCAGAAGAGGCAGCGCTCGGCCTCGATCCGGGCCTGATGGGTCGTATAGGCCGGCTTGAAGTCCTCGAACTTCGTCTCGTCCCTCTCGGCGGGAATTGTAGTCGCCATGTCGTCTCCGGGCTCAGCTCTCGAACACACGGTCGGTGATCTCGAGAGCGGAATCGATTATCTCGAACCCTTCCTTGATCTGTGCTTCGTTTATGCACAAGGGTGGGTTGCACATGATGTGGCTCCAGCGGACGAAAGTGAACATGCCGTTGTCACGCAGGAACTTGGCCAGCTCGGCCATGGCCGGGTGGCTGCCGTTGTACGGGCAGATCAGCTCACCTGCCGCATTCTTGCGGATGTCGAGCATTCCGAAGAGCCCGATTGCGCGTCCCTCTTTGAGCGAAGGGTGTTTCTCCCTCAACCGCTCCATCTCCGCTCGCATCACCGATTCCATCCGCGCGGCGTTCTCGACCAGCTTCTCATCGTGCAGGATGTCGATGACCGCCTCGGCAACCGCCAGCGATAGGGCGTGTGAGTTGTAGGTGAGACCGCCCCAGAATACATTGCTCCTAAAGTGCTCGGCGATCGCGTCGCTCACGCCCATCGCACCGAGAGGCGCATAGGCCGAAGTCAACCCCTTCGCCATGGTGACGATGTCGGGCACGATATCGTAGTGCTCGAACGCGAAAAGCTTGCCGGTCCGGCCCCACCCGCACATCACCTCGTCACAGACCAAGAGGATCCCGTGACGATCCAGCAGCGTCTTCAGCCTGGGCAAGTAGCCATCGGGGGGCGGCTGGATTCCGTTGGTTCCGATGACCGTCTCGACGAACATCGCCGCGATCGTCTCAGGCCCCTCGTAGGTGATCGTCTCTTCGAGGTAACGCAGATGGTTGTCGGCCATCTCGGCGTCGCTGGCTCCGAACGAGTAGTCGTAGGGGCGAGGATCCATCACATGAATAATCCCGGGCGTTCCGGGCTCGTTCGCCAGACGGCGCGGGTCGCCCGTTAGCTGCATGCAAGCGTTGGTGCCGCCGTGATAGCTGCGATAGCGGGCGAGGATCTTCTGCCGGCCCGTATAGAGGCGAGCGGCGCGGATCGCATTCTCGTTGGCCTCCGCTCCACCCAGTGTGAAGAAGAACGTATTGATGTCGCCGGGAACCAATTCGGCGAGCCGCTTCGACACCCGCGCTCGAATCTCCGTCGCCGTTCCCGGATAGACATAGGCGAATTTCTTCATCTGTCGCTCGATCGCGGCGAGCACCTTGGGGTGGCCGTGACCGATGTTGACACACATCAACTGGCTGTTGAAGTCGAGGATCCGCTCCCCATCCGGGGTGTACAGATACACGCCTTCCGCACGTTCCACCGGAATCGGGTCGACCGCGCCGGTGGCCGCCCAGGTGTACATGGTGTGTTCCTTGCACAATCGAACCATCTCTTCTGAAGTCATGTCGTTCCTTCCGCTCAGCTCATCCATGTCGCGTCCTTGGCCATCTCCCAGCGGGCGGTCACCTTGCGCGGGCGGGTCCAGAAGCGGAAACCGTCGTAGCCGGTCACGTCGCCATGACCGAACTTGCTGTCGTTCCAGCCACCGAACGCGAAGGGTTCGCGAGGAACCGGAACGCCGATATTCACTCCGCACATGCCGGCAGAAAAGCGCTCGATCGCATAGCGGGCCACCGCGCCGTTGGTGGTGAAGATCGCGGCCGCGTTGCCGTATGGGTTCGAGTTCTCGATCTCGATCGCACGATCGAGCGTGTCTACGTGAATAATCGAGAGAACCGGCCCGAAGATCTCTTCACGGCCAGCCGGCATCTCGGTGGTCACGCCGTCGATAATCGTCGGACCCACCCAGTACCCGTCTTGGCCCGGCACCTTCGCGCCGCGCCCGTCGACGATCACCTTGGCCCCCATCTGCTCTGCCTGATCTATGTAGCCGGTGATGCGCTCCGCGGCCGCCGCGTTGATGATGCACCCCATTCCGATGCCGAGCTCGATCGCATCGGCCTTGCGCACCATTCGGTCGATCACCGCTTGCACATCGCCAACCGCCAGCATCACGGAAGCCGCCATGCAACGCTGCCCGGCGCAGCCGAAAGACGAAGCCACGACGGTCTCGGCGGTCAGCTCGAGATCGGTCTCGGGCACTACCACCAGATGGTTCTTGGCCCCACCCAGGCAGAGCATCCGCTTACCGGCGCGACTGCCCCGCTCGTAGACGATCTTCGCCACCTTCGTCGAACCGACGAATCCGACCGCCTTGATATCGGGGTGGTCGACAATCGCCTCGACCACCGGCTTCGTACCGTTGACGATGTTCAGCACGCCATCGGGCAGCCCCGCCTCTTTCAGAAGCTCGGCCAACTTCATCGCGCCGTAGGGCACCTGCTCCGAGGGCTTGAGCACGAAGGTGTTGCCGCTCGTCAATGCCTGGGGGAGCATCCATAGGGGCACCATCGTGGGGAAGTTGAAGGGCACGATCCCCGCGCAGACGCCCAAGGGCGCATAGCTGACCTCACAATTGATGCCGCGGCTAACGTCGAGCTGCTGCCCCTGGGCGATGTTGGGCAGTGACGCACCGAACTCCACGCACTCGATCCCCTTCACGACACTGCCCTTCGCCTGAGCGTAGACCTTTCCGTTCTCGTGGCTCAAGAGCCAGGTCAACTCTTCGACATCGCGCTCCATGAGCCGCTTGAGGCGGAACATCACCTGCGCACGCTCCTTCAGTGGAGTGTCGCGCCAACCGGGGAATGCCGACTTGGCCGCCGCGACCGCTCGCTCCACCTCGGTCGAACCCGAAAGCGTCACGGTTCCCAGCACCTTCCCGTGGCGCGGGTTGATCACTTCGATTGTCTGGCCTCCTTCGGCCGGGGACCACTTGCCGTCGATGCAGTTCAGACAATCGACGTAGGGAACGAATTCGTAGCTACGGGCGGGGAAGCGCTTCGACATGGAATCACCTTTCTATCGACGAAGTGGCTTTCATACCGATCCAATAGAGCGTACCTGCCAGGAAGAATCCGACGAACCATGCGTAGGTGTAGATGCGCTGCCAGATGGCGCCAACGTCGTCCACGATGCCCGCGGCGTGCAGAAAGCCGGGGAGATTGGGAATGATCGCCACGACCAGACAGGCCATGGCGACCAAGTTGAAGCCTCGGGTATAAGTGTAAGGACCCTGCTTGCGATAGAGCCCCTCGAGATCGAGCTCTGTTGCGCGCAGCAGGAAGTAATCCGCTATCAGGATGCCCCCGATCGGACCCAGCAGCGCCGAGTAGCCGATCAGCCAGGTGAATATGTAACCGCCGCTACTCTCGAGCAGCTTCCAGGGGAATATCGCAATGCCGAGACCAGCTGTGATCAGCCCCCCGACCCGAAACGTGATCCGCTGAGGGCTCACATTTATGAAGGCGTTTGCAGGAGAGACGACATTGGCCGCGATATTGGTGGAAAGGGTCGCGATACTGAGCGCGAATAGCGACACCAACACGGCGATCCCGCCCCCCATTCGCCCCAGCAACACCGTTGGATCCCAAATCGCCTCACCGAAAATCGTCACCGTTGCGCTGGTAACGGCAACTCCGATGAAGGCGAAGAGCGTCATGGTCGTGGGCAACCCGATCGCCTGCCCGAGCACCTGATCACGCTGGCTTCGAGCGTAACGAGTGAAATCGGGGATGTTGAGTGAGAGCGTCGCCCAAAAGCCGACCATCGCGGTCAACGAAGGAAAAAAGACGTTCCAAAACTCGCCTTGGCGCGGCCCTCCGGCAACGAACTGGCTCGGAGTGCGCAGCATCTCGCCGAATCCACCCGCCTTCACGTAGGCCCAGCCGAGCAACACCAGTCCCATGACGATCAGAAATGGCGCTGCGACCAGCTCGAGGTGGCGGATCGACTCGACTCCGCGATAGACGATCACCAGTTGAATGCTCCAGAAGAGCAAGAAACACAGTGCCTGCGCCGCGTTGATTCCGAGGACGGGCAAGGGGTCGCCGCCGAGCTCCACGCCCAGCAGGCCCTTCAGCAGATGGTAGATCGCCGAGCCGCCGACCCATGTCTGGATTCCGAACCAACCGCAGGCGACCAGCGCCCTGAGAATCGAGGGCAGATGTGCGCCCTTGATCCCGAAGGAGGCTCGGGCGAGCACCGGAAAAGGCACCCCGTACTTGGCGCCGGGATGGCCATTCAACACCATCGGAAAGAGCACCACGAGATTGCCCAGCATGACCGTGACGATCGCCTGGCTCCAGCTCATTCCCTGTTCGATCAGTCCGGCGGCGAGCATATAGGTAGGTACGCAGACGACCATGCCCACCCAGAGCGACGCCATGCTGAGCACCGACCATGTCCGCTCCTCCGCCGGAACGGGGCGAATGTCGTCGTTTATTAGATCGGGATCGGGCCGGAAGGTTGTGCTCGGCTCCGCGCGGTCGCTCACGGCCGGTGCAGCTCGGGATAGGCATCGGGACGACGGTCACGGAAGAACTGCCAGACCTTGCGAACCTCGTCGATCATCTCCAGATCGAGATCGGCCACGACGAGCTCGTCGCCATCCTCCGATGCCTCGGCGAGGAACTCGCCCCTGGGATTGACGAAGTAGCTCGTTCCGTAGAATCTGCCGATATTCCACGGGGCTTCGGTGCCGACACGGTTGATCGCACCGAGATAGTAGCCGTTCGCCACGGCGTGGGCCGGCTGCTCCAGCTTCCAGAGGTACTGACTCAAACCGGCGACGGTTGCGCTCGGATTGAACACAATTTCAGCGCCGTTCAATCCGAGGCAACGAGCCCCTTCCGGGAAATGTCGATCGTAACAGATGTAGACGCCGACCTTGGCGTACTTGGTTTCGAAGACGGGGTACCCGCCGTTCCCGGGCTTGAAGAAGAACTTCTCCCAGAACCCTGATGTCTGTGGAATATGTTGCTTGCGGTACTTGCCGAGGTAGGTGCCGTCGGCGTCGATGACCGCCGCGGTGTTGTAGTAGACGCCACGCGTCTCTTTCTCGTAGATCGGAACGACGATGACCATGCCGTAGCGCTTGGCGTAGCCCTGCATGATCTCGGTCATCGGCCCTGGAACCGGTTCGGCGGCGTCGTACCAGCGAATGTCCTGGCTGGGGCAGAAATAGGGACCGTTGAATATCTCCTGCAGGCAGAGGATCCGAACGCCGGCCTCCCCCGCCTCTTCGATGAAGGGAATGTGCTTGTCGAGCGCGGCTCGCTGGATCTCGGCGACCGGAACGCTTTCGTCGTTGATCGGGTTGGCGCACTGAATCAAGGCGCATTTGACGATCTGGCTCATGAGCTTCTCCTGGCTTCCGGGCTCGGGCGGACCTCACCCGATTCGCGGGCGCCGAATGATGCGGGCGGTCGGCCGCCGCGAACCTATGCGAAACTTCAAAAAATACCGGAGTGCGCGTGGATTCGCAATAGGCTGGGCGGCCCACCTGACGTTTCGATATGGCCGCAGGCTAACGAGCGCCCCGACGAGAGATAGCGGGTGAGTCGAGGCCGGGGACGCTCGCCGGTGGTGGGGCTGGGCGCGACATCCGC
>CAZFNT010000024.1:13840-16869 GCA_964520315.1 uncultured Gemmatimonadota bacterium | reverse complement strand
CACTCAATCGGATCGGCCGAATCTGACCCAAGTCTGGGCGCGATCCGACACGTTTATTCATTTCCAGGCCCTAACCTCGCCGACCAGCTCCGCCCAGCGCTCGCAGTACTCCGGCTTCTCGGCCTCCCACAAGGTACCGATCACGATCTTGCGGTTCGCGGCCCGCTCCTCGGGACCGAGCTTCGCCAGCTCGGTGCGCGTGATCGAGTTCTCCTTGTACCAGGCCCAGGCCTTCGTGGCGTCGCGCAGCTCGTTCCCCTTTCCGTACCCTGTCGGGCAGGGGTTCAAGAGCTCGACGAAGGAGAAGCCCTTCTTGGTGAGAGCCGCCTCGATACACTGAATCGTCTCGTATGGATAGCCGACCGTCCAACGGGCGACGAAGGGCGCCCCGGCGCCGATCGCCAGTCGACACAGGTCGAAGGGCTCTTCGATATTGCCGTACGGAGTCGTTGTGGTCATCCCCTCGGCCGGCGTCGTCGGCGACACCTGGCCGCCGGTCATTCCGTAATTGTAGTTGTTGACGCAGATGACGGTCATATCGACGTTGCGCCTGGCGGCGTGGATGAAGTGATTCCCGCCGATCCCCGCCATGTCGCCGTCTCCAGTGAAGACGATGACCGAAAGCTCGGGCGAGGCCAACTTCACACCGGTCGCGAAGCCGATCGCCCGCCCGTGCGTCGTGTGTAGACCGTCCGCCTCGACGTAGCCCGGCAGCCTCGAAGAGCAGCCGATCCCAGAGCAAAAGACGGTCTTGTCGATATCGAGCCCCACGCCGTCGATGGCCCGCAAGGTGTAGTTCAGTACGTTTCCGATCCCGCAGCCTGTGCAGAAGATCGAGGGCCACATCGACTGCCTCAAGTACTGCGATCGGATCTGCTCGGCCTGCTTGAACACGCTCTGTCCTCCTACGTTCGCACCGGCAGTCCGCCTTCCAGGACAGCCTTCGCGATTTCGCCGGGTGTGATGATCTCTCCACCGATTTTCGACACACGCTCCACGGCGGCCGCCCCCTCGACCGCCTCGCGCACGCAGTGGCAGACCTGCCCCAGATTCATTTCGGGCACGATGATCCGATCGAGATCACCGGCGAACTCCTGGATGACCGTCTCGGCGAAGGGAAAGACCGAGACCAGACGCAGGTGGCTCACCTTGGTCCCTTGCCCTCGTAGCTCTCTCACTGCGCCGCGAGCCGCACGCGCCGAGATCCCGTACGACACGATCCCGACCTCGGCGCCCTCTTCGCAGTCGCGCTCGACCCTCGTGAGCTCTTCCACATCGTCGCTCACCTTCTCGCAAAGACGCTGCACCAAGCGGGAGTGCTTCTCGGCGTCATCGGTCGTGGGCAAGCCACGCTCGTCGTGCGTGAGACCTGTCACATAGGTGTGATAGCCGCCGCCGAAATCGGCCATCTCGGGCACTTTTCCACGCACGGCCCGAAAGGGAACGTGCTCCGCAACCCCATTCGTCGGCCTGACCCGCTCCACTATCTCGATCTCGCTCGCCTCGGGCAGGGTGATCTTCTCGCGCATGTGCCCCACTTCGCCATCGGTCATCACCAGAACCGGCGTTCTGTACCGATCCGCCAGATCGAAAGCCAGCCTGGTGAGATCGAGACACTCCTGCACCGAGGCGGGCGCAAGCGCGATGATCTCGTGATCGCCGTGGGTGCCCCAGCGGGCCTGCATCATATCGCCCTGGGCAGGTTCCGTCGGTTGCCCGGTCGATGGACCGGAACGCTGCACATCGATGATCACGCAGGGCGTCTCGGTCATGAAGGCGTAGCCGATGTTCTCCTGCATCAGAGAGAAGCCGGGGCCGCTGGTGGCCGTCATCGCGCGCCTACCCGCCCAGGACGCACCGATCACCGCCGAGATCGATGCGATCTCGTCCTCCATTTGAATGCAGACGCCACCGATCTTCGGCATGAGCGACGCCAGCGATTCCGCCACTTCGGTGGCGGGGGTGATCGGGTAGCCGGCGAAGAAATCGCAGCCCCCCAGCAGCGCTCCGTAGGCGCACGCCACGTCTCCCTGCGCGAACTTCTCCCGCTCGCCCAGAGAGCTCATTACGCGATCGTAGTCGAATCTCGTTGCCACAGCTGGCTCGCTTTCCACTCAGGGGGTGTGGTTTCCGCCTCTTGAATACAGATTCCGCCCCGCCCCAATCGCCTTCATGTTCAGCTCCTCGGTCCCCTTCGGAATGTTGCGGCGGACCGTCTCTTCGAGCACCTTCGCTGGAACGATGTCAAGCAGCGCACAGAGGTAGCCGAGCATGACCATGTTGGTCACGATCTTGTGGCCCGCCTCCTCCGCCAGACGCGTAAAGGGCAGTGCCCGCGCCGCGTCGGCTTTCACGAGGTCTTCGTCGACCACCACCACGCACTCCTTCCCCCCATCGTTCGCGCCGTACTTGTCGTGCGCCACCTGCGAGAGGGCAACCATGACATCGGCGCGGACCACGCGCGGATAGTCGATCGGCTCGCTCGCGATGACCACCTCGGATCGCGCCGCGCCCCCCCGCGATTCGGGACCGTAAGACTGGGTCTGCACCGCCTGGTGCCCCGCGCGAACCGCCGCCTCGCCGAGAACGACCCCCGCGAGGATGATCCCTTGACCGCCGAAGCCGCAGATGCGTATCTCTTTTCTCATGGTTTCGCGACCTCTGCCTCTCGAGCCAGACGCATGCCCTCTTGGAAGGCCTCAATGTTCTTCTCTTCGGTGCCCGCCGGCACACTCTCGCGGATCGTACGGGCCAACGATTCGCACGACACGATTCCGAGCTTGCCCTGCACCAGTCCCAGCATGACCATGTTCGCCATGATCTTGCGGCCAAAACGCTTGAAGGCGATATCGGTAGCACCGATTCCGTGCGCCCTCGCTTGCCCGTCCGAAGTGATCTTGACCAGATCGCTCTCGTAGAAAAGGCTGCCCCCGGGAGCCAGCTTGCCCTGGAACCCGTCGTAAGACTGCTGCGACATCGTCACCAACACATCGAACTCATCGAGGAGCAGATCGTAAATCGCCCCATCT
>CAZFNT010000024.1:0-13830 GCA_964520315.1 uncultured Gemmatimonadota bacterium | reverse complement strand
TCGATGCGCACATCGCTGTAGGTCAGCCCGCCTCGCGACGCGCTCCCGTACGCTTGGGTCTGGATCGCGGTCTTGCCGTCTAGCATGGCCGCCCTGCCGAGATTCAGGCCGCATGACACGATACCCTGCCCTCCGAAGCCGGCGAATCGTACCCTCATCGTCGCTCCCTCCCCGCCACCGCGCCCTCGCCCCCGCACCCGAGTTCCTTGCGAAGCCACACCTCGCGCTCCCGATTCAGCTCACGCAGCCCGTCGGTGAACTCGCTTCGGTCACGCTCCACCAATGTGCCGACGACATACTTCCCTTCGAGCTCCTCTTCGCTCATTTCACTCGCCTCATCCACCGGAATCGACTCATCCTTGAAATGGTGCAGCGCCGTCACCGCGTCGCGCATCCCTGTCGTTTTTCCGTAGCTCACCGGGCACTGGCTCATGATCTCGACGAAGCTGAAACCCTTCTTTCGAACGGCGGCTTGCATCGATTCCATGAGCTGGAAAGGGTGGAAAGTCGTCCAGCGCGCGACATAATTGGCGCCGGCCGCCACCATCAGTTCGGCGATCTTGAATGGATGCTCCACATTTCGATAGGGTGTAGTCGCTGTGCGAACACCGAATGGGGTCGTTGGCGACACCTGACCGCCGGTCATGCCGTAGATGAAGTTGTTCACCAGAAAAACCGAAAGATCGATGTTTCGTCGCGCCGCATGAATCAGGTGATTCCCGCCGATACCGGCAAGATCGCCGTCGCCGGCGATGACGATCACCTGCATCTCAGGACGCATCACTTTTACGCCGTGAGCGAACGCGACCGCACGCCCGTGTGTCGTATGCAAAGTGTCGCAGTGGAAGTACGGGCTGGGGATCCAAGAAGAGCAACCGATCCCGGTGACACACACGATTTCGCGCGGGTCGATCGCCATCTCGTCGATCGCGCCGGCAAATGTGTTGAGAACGGTGCCGCCGCCACAGCCGACGCAAAAAGTAGTCGGCATGATCTCTTCGCGCAGATAGCGCAGCAGACGGTGTCGCTTCGGACGCTCGCTCGCGGGAAGATCCTCCGGCATGAGTCCCTCGAGCGGGTCGGCGGTTCCGTAGATCGGCGGGCCGGGGGCGGCGGCCGGCGCCGTGGCCGCGTGAAGGCCCTCGAAATACTCGGCGTCGTTCAGGGGGTCAAAGCCCATGTGTCTCGATCTCCGCGAGGATCTCTCGGCTCGCGTGGATCACGCCACCGATCTTGGAAAGGGGGATTACTTCGCAATCCACATGACGTTCCACTTCACGTGAAATCTGGCCGAGGTTCATCTCGGGTACAACGAGGGCATCGAGCCCCTCGCAACTCTCGCGAATCCGGGCATCGGGAAAGGGCCAGATCGTCTGGAGACGAATGAAGCTCACCTTCCGCCCCGCCGCACGCGCACGCAAGACGGCCCCCTTCGCCGGCCGCGCCGTCGCGCCGTATGCCAGCACCCCCACCCGCGCCCCGGCATCTATATCGCTCTCCACCATTGCGATCTTCTCGCGCGACCGATCGATCTTGGCGACGATGCGGCGAACCAGATCATCGTGAACGGCCTGCGTCTGCACATCACGCATGCCGTCAGCCTTGTGCGTGGATCCGGTCACATGCACGAAGCCGCCCTCGCCGAACTCGGTCATCGGCGGCACCATCTCTCCACCGAAGACCGCCTGCCCCGGGCCGGCCTTTCGCCGCGGGCGGCGCTCGACCTCACCAGGGTCGGGAAACACCACCCGCTCCCGCAAATGGCCGACCTCACCGTCCATGAGAAAGATCACCGGAGTTCGATACTCCTCGGCCAAATTGAAGCAGCGGATCATCAGGTCGAAGCACTCCTGAGAGCTGGAGGGGGCGAGCGCGATGATCTCATGGTCGCCGTGCGTGCCCCATCGCGCTTGCATCACATCACCCTGCGCGGGCAGCGTGGCCTGCCCGGTAGAAGGTCCGGATCGCTGCACGTTTACGATCACGCAGGGAGTCTCGGTCATGCAGGCGTAGCCGACCGCCTCTTGCATCAGCGAGAAACCCGGTCCGCTAGTGGCGGTCATCGACCGCGCCCCCGCCCACGCCGCGCCGATCACAGCCGAGATCGAGGCGATCTCGTCCTCGAACTGCACATAGTGCCCGCCGACATTCGGCAGCTCCCGCGACACCACCTCGGCGACCTCCGATGCCGGCGTGATCGGATAGCCGCCGAAAAAGGTGAGACCCGCATAGATCGCACCCATGGCGGCGGCTTCGTCCCCCTGAATAAAGAGCTCACGGCCGGAGAGAGACTCGAGATAGCGCTCGACCAGAGAAGTGTCGATCGTGGAACTCATCTTCGAGGATCACCCGTGCGAAATGAAGATCGCGAACTCCGGGCAGAGGAGCTCACAGAGCCTGCAGCCGTGGCACTCGTTCTCTTTCGCGACGAGCGGTGCATAGTAGCCCTTCTTGTTGATCGTCTCTGAGACCACCAACACCTTCGTCGGACAGAACTCGCTGCAGATATCGCAGCCTTTGCAGTAGTCCTCGTCGATGTAGATCATCCGCTGTCCTCGAGCCCGAGCTCTTGCCGCCTCCCGCCGTCAATCCCAAACAAACACTTCCACCCGCCGATAATCCGCCAGCGTGACACCATCGCCCATCGGTCCGATCGGCCCCAGGCCCATCGCACGCACCCGCGACGGATCGACGCCCTTATCGGCGAGGTAGGTTGCCGCGGCCTGCGCCCTGTCTCGGCTCAGATTGACATTGTAGAGCTGGCTCGCGCGGGCGTCGGCGTAGCCGGTGACCATCACATGGCTGTTGCCGTGCTGCGTCATAACCTGCGCAACCTCGTCGAGCGTTCCCGTCGCGGCATCACTCAGCTCCACGCCAGATGTCTCGAAGTAGATCACTTGCTGCTGACTGAAACCGCCGCGCTCACGCGACACATTCGAGAGCGCCGTGCGGAGCTCGTCGAGCTCCCTCTTCGTCTCCCAGGCGATCTTCGCGTTCACCTCGGCGATCCGCGTATCGACCTGCGCCAGAATCGCCTCTTCATCGACGCCCTCATCCATCAACGCCGTGTAGATCGAAGGAACGCTTCGGCCAAAAACATAGGTCACACCGATCCTGGCACCGGCGAGGCCGTCACCGAAGCCGCCGGTCGCGATCCCGTCGATACGGTCGGTCGACGAGAGCGTGTAGCCGGTCTGCAGGGTCAGCGCCCAGTTGTCGTCGAGAAAAAAATCGGTCCCCAACCCGGCACGAACCGACGAGAAGCTGTCGCCGTCGTCGAGCCCCTCGAAGAGAGTTCCAGTCTCTTCGAAAGACGAGACCGAATAAAGCCCACCGCCGAAGTAGATGAAAGGGCTCACCCGGGAGTCGGGCGCGAGATTGACCAGAGCGTCGAGTTCGGCGCCCAGAGTGCCGCGACTGAAATCGGCATCTTCCTTCGTGGGACGGTAGATGGCAAAGTCGTTCTCACCGGTAGTCCGCTGCACCCCGAGGCTCAGGGAGAGCCCGAGATTCGAAGTGACCCCGTATCGCCCTTGCAGCCCGAAATAGAGCTCCTCGCCTCCGAACCCTCCGTAATTGAGGCTGTTCTCGAGGTCGCCATGGACGACACCGGTTCCGAGTTGGAGCCCGAGGGCGAATCGATCGGCCTGATTTCCCGCCAGTGCCAGGGGCGCGCAGGCGATCGACAGACAAAGCGTTCCGAGTGCGATCAACGGTCGCATACTGTTCTCCTCGCGATTGGGGTCCGCGGACCCTCGTTCTCGTGACCCCCGAAGCCTGCGCGTTCATCTTATCGCGCTTGCGTCCAAAGGTCACGGGGACTCACGAATTCGAAGGAACGCGCCGATCTTGAAAACAGGTAGAGATCGATCGGCCCTACATGCACCCGAGTGCCCCCCAGTTGTTGCGATTGGCGATTCCGGCGGCGCTGATGCTCATCGCATCGGCCTGCGCGGGGCGCTCCCGGCCGATCGCAACACCCGGGGGCACTCCTTTCGACGTCGCGGGGATGCGACTCCGCGTGCAGAGCGAGCGCGCCCCGGTCGACCCCGAAATGCTCCTGCGAGCCGACGAAATCGCCCGCGAACTCTGCGAAAGCGTGATCGGCCGCCCCCTGCCCCCGATCGGCGCCGCGGTCCCGATCATCATCCGCGACGACGATGACCACCAGCGCCGATCCGCGGAACGGGGCGCGCCGGCCACATTCGGCTTCTACGCCCCTGGGGACGCGCCCGAGATCTCGATCAGCGCAGCGTGCTGGCGCGTGAATCGCAACCGCCATCGGGTCACTCGAGACCTGCCGCTGGACGCCCTCCCCTTCGTTCCCTACGGCATCATCGGCCACGAGCTCACCCACGCATACCTCGACGCCGCGGGCTACCGGGCCGCGAATGCCGAGATCTACCCTTGGGCGGCCTTCCAACTCATCGTCGAGCGGATTCGAGCCGAACGAACCGGCTTGGGACTCGCGCTCAGCATGCAAAAAAGCGGCAACGAGAAAGTGTCGACCGCGCTTCGCTGAGCTTCAATCTCCTCCCCCGTCGATCCGCTCCCTCAGCTCTTCCGCTGCGTCTTGAATCTCTTCCGGCTCGGGCAACGACTCGCGGGCCGCCGAAATCGCACCCAGAGCCTTCTCCGCGGTCTCGCCGAAATCGATATCGCCGATCGCCCCGGCGGCCCGACCGCCGAGCTCGCCTGCCCGCTTGCGACCGGTGTCGAGATCGGCCAGCGCATCGCGCCAGGGCGCGCTTTCCGACGTAGCCGCGGCGTATGCCCGTGACTCTTCGAGTGCGGGGCGTAGCGAGGGCACGATCAGACAGACCGGCAAGAGCACGAGCACGACGACCAGCGCACCCTGGGCGATCCCGACCACACACCCGAGCAGCGAGTCGACGAGGCGCAGCGGCGTGGCGCGCGCGGCGCGAACCAGAAAACGCCCCACAAGCGAAACCGGCACCGAGCCGAGCAGGAACGAGAGCGGCACGGCGACGAGACCGGCCACCGAATCGCTGCCCACGACCGACTCCAGCGCCGCGGCGATCTGCGCCCTGGCGATGATGAAGGTGACGATACCGGCGGCGAGCGAGGCGAGGCCGACCAGCCGAATCGCGAACCCCTTGCGCAGACCGAGGAGCGCGGCGAGAACCACGATCACAAGCGAAACAATGTCGAAGTTGTTCATGATGCTGAATCCTGAAAGGGCCCGCTCCACTGTCACGGTAATGCGCCGGGCCGAAGGCTTCAAGCTGGACCGCCTGACCACATCCGCACAGGGCATCGGTCGACATCGAGAACGGAGAAGGACCTGGACCGAGCATGGGCTTGCCGATCTCGGCCCACCGTGTCAGGACACCTCGCTGCCAGGCATACCCGGCGGCTACGCCTCCGCGACATTTTCCCGCGTTCTCCACCTCGCCTTGGCCCGTTCCGGCTCGCTGCGGGTCAATTCATAGACACCCTCTCACGGATCGAGCAGATACACCGAGATGATGGTGACGAACGCCGAGGGCGGCACGAACATCACCACCTCGACCACCTGCGGACCTTCGAGAGGGATCGGCAACGAGAGCACCTCGGGCGACCGCGGATTGGCCGTGTTGTCGGGGAGCTGGGTCACGTCGTGGCTCTCCACCACGTTGCCGGTTCCGTCGAGAAATTGCACGACCATCGGGTTCGACTGGCTGAGTCCTTCACCGTAGAGTGAGGCGATGTCGAAGGCCATGAAGGGCGGGGGATCGCCCGCCTCGAGCACGATGCTGTCGAAGCGGAAGCGCATCGTCCCCGGGCCGAAGCCCACATGCTCGATCGGTGTGTCCTGCCAGGAGTACTGGCTCCCCTGATCATCCACCAGATCGACATCCATCGTGCCGAGGAGCGTCTGACTCTGCGCTTCCACCAGGTTGCCGGTGTAGGTGCCGGCGGGCACCGCCCCGAAGACCGCGAAGTCGCCGAGGAATGCGAAGTCGTAGCAGAAGAGCAGCAAGGGGATGGCGTCGCCGTCTTCTCCCGGGTTCCCGTTGGTCGCGGTCTCCTGGCCACTGGGAGCTCCCGCGCCATCGACCCCGCCGGTGGCCGTCGCCGTGCCGGGGTCTCCGCCCGTTCCCGGCAGCACGGCCGAGTCACCGCCATCGCCGCCGTCCCCGGAGGTCGCCGTCGCGTCGCCGCCCGCGCCCTGGGTCGCCGCGGCGCCGGACGCCTCGCCACCCGCGCCGCCGACCGCGGTCGCGTCACCGCCGGCGCCACCGTCTCCACCCTCGTCGAGCTTGCATCCGGGGCCATCGCCGCCATTGCCACCCGTCGCATCCGCGGGGCCGCCGTCGCCTCCCTTGACTCCGGCTGTGGTCACACCGAGCCCCGACACATCGAGCGATGCCTCACCGCCCGGACCGCCGGTCGCTATGGCCGCGCCACCCGGTCCGCCGTCGCATGGACAGACGGTGCCATCGCCGCCGTCACACGCCTGAGACTTAGCCTCCCCTCCGCCGCCGCCGGCGAGCAGACCGATGCTGATGTTCGCGACCCCGGTCACATTTCCACGGACCCGCAGTCGTTTGCGGTTCTCGCCACCCGGGCCGCCCGTGGCGGTCGCGTCGGCCCCCTTGGCGCCGGGGCAGCCGTTGGCCCCCGGCGTGCCCTTGTTCACCGTGGCGTCCCCTCCGGCACCACCGCTCCCGGGAACCAGCACAAGCGCCCCGTTGGTGATGTCGATCCCGTTGGCCGCCGTCATGCGGAAGTTCCCCGGCTTCGCGCCGGCACCTCCCGTGGCGGTAGCGCAGGTGGCGGTCGCTTCGCCGCCGTCGCCGCCGTCCGCCAGGCTCAATGTGACGGTGTTCCGAATCGTGATGCTCCCGGTGTTGTTCCAGATATTCAGATTCATGCCCGGTTTGCCGGGATCGCCGTCGGCGTTCTTCCCTTCGTCGCCGGGATCTTGCGACTGGTCCTCGTCGTCTCCCGAGCGGCCCGGAGGCGCGGTCACTGTCAGATTGTCGAGCACCAGATCGTGGTCCTCGTTGATCCGCCAGAGGACGATGGGGCGATCACCCGGGAAATTGGAAAAGTCCCAATTGCCCCTGATGGTCCATACCACCTGCTGAGCCGCGCCGGTCGATCCGGCGGTCAACTGCGGCAGCAGCTCGCTGGCCGCGGGCGGGGCGTCGTCGGGCAGAGGAACGAGAGTGGGCAGAGTTCCGCTGTCGGTGTCGGCCTCGTCGTAGACGGTCGCGGGGTCGCGATCGAGCTCCGACACGTCGTCGGTCAAAACGAAGTCGCCATTGGTCTCGACCGCGGCGCCCTCGGCGAAGGTCACCGCGCCGTCGACGACCATGTAGATTCCGCTCTCTTCGTCGGTGAACGCGTTGCCGCTTCGCTCCGCCGGGTCGGAGTGTTCGGAGCGAAGCGTTCCGCTCAGCTCGAGATCACCCTCGACGCGCAACTGCAGTGGACCGTCTTCGGAGTCGAGAGTTCCGGCGATATTCGCGTCACCGGTCACCGTGACCACCGCCCCGTTTCGGAAGACGATCGTCTCGCCCGCCGCCACGTCGAGCGCCTCGACGACCGCATCGCCCTCGAAAACGTTGGGGTCCGCCACTTCTTCGGTCGCGCACGACCCGAGGGCGAGCGCCACGATCGATCCACCGATGAGGTGACGAAGCGGGTTCATCGACAGCATTCTCGACCTCTTCTTTCCGTGCCCACGGCAACCGGAGGGAGTGGGGACTTCGAACGGGTTCACGATCCATTAGCACGAACGCATTCAAAGATGTGAGCAAGACTCGACCGACCTTTCGACATGGCGGTGGTGCGCAAGCCGAAGGCCATCAAGACGTATTCAGGAGCAGCCTCTGGAGCAGAACATCCTCCACATTGCGGCGCCCATCGATGACACAGACGACATACACCGCCTTCTCCTCGACTCTGTAGATCAGCCTCCAGGGCCTGATCACGAGTTCCCGGTATCGAGAGATGCCGTTAGCCAGCAGCTCCGGAACGAGCCGGCCCCGTCGAGGTGAGCGACCCAGTCGGGACGCCCGGGCCTTGATCTTCCTCAGGAGGTCGAGAGCGAGGGATGGATCGGCGGCGGCGATGAAGTCGACGATCCCGCGAAGGTCGTTCTCAGCCACATCGGCCCAAAGAACCTCGAACCAACGCTTCATCTCTTTCCGATCGCCTTCTCGATTCTCGAGAGGACCTCGTCCTGGGGCCGGACCTCGCCGCTTCGGATCTGCTCCTCACCTTGAACGACGAGCTTCAGCAGCCCGAGGGCGTTCCGCATGCTCTCGTAGCTCTGCGGATCCTGAAGAACAGCTCTGACCTCTCCGTTCTGAGTGATGATGACCGGGCGGTGGGTCTCGTTCACCTGCGCGAGCAGGTCCGCCGCCCTCGACTTCAGATAGGTGACCGGTCGGATGTCGTCCTCGATACTCATGATTCGGCGTCTCCTGGTCCTAATATGGTACTATATTCAGACTGCTCGTCAAGGGAGCAACCCGTGCCCGATCCGCTTCCAGCAGGTATAGTTGTGGATTCCCTTTCACCAGCTCATACGGCCCCAACCCCGATGCTCCACAACACCGACTCCTCCGCCAACGAAGCCCGCTACTGCGTCGGGATCGATCTCGGAACGACCAATTGCTGCCTGGCTTTCGTGCCGCGCGACGGGAGCGGGGGGGATCTTCGAGTTCTCGAGGTTCCGCAGCTCGTGCGCGAAGGAGAGGTGGGCGGCGGGCCGCTTCTGCCCTCTTTCCTCTATATGGTGGCCGAGGCCGAGCGGCGGGCGGGGGCGTGGCGTCTCCCCTGGCAACATGAAGATGGGGACCGCAGCGCCGGAGCGCTGGCACGCGATCGGGGAGCGCAGGTGCCCGACCGACTGGTCTCTTCGGCGAAGTCGTGGCTCTGCTATGGCGACGCGGATCGCGAAGGGCCGATTCTGCCCTGGGAGGCGCCCGAAGGAGTGCCACGTGTGTCGCCGGTCGACGCGTCGGCCGCCTATCTGGCCCATCTTCGCGACGCATGGAACGCGGTTATGGCCAAGGGGGATCCGGCGCTGGCGCTGGAGCGGCAGGCGGTGGTGCTGACGGTTCCCGCCTCTTTCGATGCGGTGGCGCGCGAGCTGACGGTTCGGGCGGCGGAAAAAGTGGGGCTTCGCGATCTGACGCTGATCGAGGAGCCACAAGCCGCACTCTATGCTTGGATCGCCGATCGTGGCGAGGGATGGCGCGACGAGGTCGATATCGGCGATCGGCTGCTCGTGCTCGACACAGGTGGCGGCACATCCGACCTCAGCCTGATCGAGGTCGCGGAGGAAGAGGGGGCGCTGGCGCTCAGGCGTGTAGCGGTGGGCGATCACATCCTTCTAGGTGGCGACAATATGGACCTGACCTTGGCCCACGTCGCCGCCCAACGCCTTGCTCCCGGGGGGCAACTCGATCGCTGGCAGATGCAGCAGCTCGTCTACGCATGCCGTGGGGCGAAAGAGACACTTTTCGAGAACCCCGATGCCGGGCCGCGGCCGCTCACGGTCGTAGGCAGAGGATCGTCGCTCATCGCCGCCACCTTGCGCACCGAGCTCACCCGCGAAGAGTGCGAGGCGGTGCTGGTCGACGGCTTCTTTCCACGATGTGATCGTGCCGCGCGCCCGGAGATCCGCACCGGGGGACTACGTGAGATCGGCCTCCCTTATGCCGCCGATCCCGCCATCACGCGCCACCTGGCGGCCTTCGTCGATCGAAGCGATCGGCTGCCGACGGCCCTGCTCTTCAACGGGGGCGTGATGAAGGCGAAGCGTTTGCGAAATCGCGTCGCGGAGGTTGTCGGGGAGTGGATCGGGGGGCCGGGAGCGCGTGTTCTCTCGACGAGCGATCTCGATGTCGCCGTGGCGCGTGGTGCCGCCTACTACGGACTGGCGCGGCAAGGAGAGGGCATTCGAATCCGCGGGGGCACCGCACGCAGCTACTACATCGGCGTCGAGGCGGCGCGGCCGGCGGTTCCTGGGATTCCTGCGCCGGTCTTGGCTCTCTGCGTGGCGCCCCAAGGCATGGAAGAGGGGAGCGAGACGCGGCTCGACGGAAGAGAGTTCGCGGTGGTGGTAGGGGAGCGGGCGGAGTTCCGCTTCTTTTCATCGACACGGCGCTCCGAAGATCTGCCGGGCAAGGTCGTCGATCGGTGGGAATCACATGAGATCGCGGAACTCAGCCCGATCGTGACCTTGCTCGATCCGAAGAACCCTGCCGGCGACGCGGCCGAGCGGGTCGCTCTACCGGTGCAGCTACACACCCGCGTCACCGAGATCGGCACCCTCGAGCTCTTCTTTCTCGGCCGAGAGGACGGCCAAAGATGGCGGCTAGAGTTCGACGTCAAAGAACATCGCGGGGGACATGGAGGATTTAGATGAACGACAAGAGCACGGAGTCGCATTCCAGTCGATTGCTGACCGAGCCACGCACTCCCGCTGAACGGGAAGAGATGGACCGCCTCGGGTTGCTGGACGAGCAGGGGCGGCCCCTGCCGCTGCGCTCCGGGCCCGGTAGCAACAGCACCGGCGCGCGAGGCGTTCCAAAAGAGCCGATCGTCAGCCCGGCGGTGCTCAACGAAGCCTACGACTATCCGATCCCCTCATCCTTCTCGCGGGGGCTGCGGGTCGAGGTCAAGACGGGCAACAGTATTCTGTGGATCTCGGGCACGGCGAGCGTCGACGAGAATGGCGACACTGCGCATCGGGGCGATTTCCGCGCCCAATGCTGGCGCACCTGGCGGAACATCTCCGAGCTGCTCCGCTCGCAAGGCGCAAGCTGGCACGACATAGTCAGAACGACCTGCTACCTTCGCGACATCGAGCGTGACTACGAAGATTTCAACGACGTTCGTACACATTTCTTTCAGATGCAGAACCTCGATCCCCTGCCGGCCAGCACGGGCATTCAGGCTCGACTGTGCCGAGAAGATCTGTTGGTAGAGATCGAGGCGATCGCGATTCTTCCGGGATCGTAGAACCGGCGCACTTCGACGAAATGGAGGAACGATGGCGGCCGACGTGATCGACTACCGGGTCTTCGGTGATGACATTCAGTTGGTGGAGATCGAGCTCGATCCTGGCGAAGGGGTTCGGGCAGAAGTCGGCACCATGACCTACATGGAGGACGGCATCGAGATGCAGACCTCGACCGGCGGTGGTCTCTTCAAGGGTTTCAAGAGGATGGTCACCGGCGAGAGCTTCTTCATCACGACCTTCCTGCACAATGGCAGTGGTAAGGGGCACGTGGCCTTCGCTGCCCCCTATCCCGGCAAGATCATTCCGCTCGATCTCGACCAGATGGGCGGCACCTTCATCTGCCAGAAAGACGCCTTCCTGTGCGCCGCGCAAGGGATCGAGATCGAGGTCGCCTTCACAAAAAAGCTGGGGGCGGGGCTCTTCGGCGGGGAAGGGTTCATCTTGCAGCGCCTGACGGGAAAGGGGCGGGCTTTCGTCCACGCGGGGGGTACGATCATCCACAAAGACCTCGAGGCGGGGCAGACCTTGCGAATCGACACCGGCTGTCTGGTGGGCCTGACCAGCTCGGTGGAGTACGACATCCGTTTCGTCGGGGGATTCAAGAACGCCCTCTTCGGCGGAGAAGGGCTCTTCCTGGCGCATCTGAAAGGGCCGGGAACGGCCTATTTGCAGAGCTTGCCCTTCTCGAGACTGGCCGACCGCGTTCTGGCGGCGTCGCGCTCGATGAAGCGGGGCGAACGGAAAGGAATCGCGGGCATTGGCGGCGATGTTCTGGGCGGCCTGCTCGGGGGTGACGAGAAATTCTGAGCCTATTCGACGATCAACCTGAGCATGTTCGTAAGGCGGGTCGTCTCTCCACCGCGCGCGCCGACCAGCGCCTGGAAGGGGAAGTCGATCGCCAGGTTCCCAGAGATCTTGCAGTTGGAAATTGTGGGGCTGGAGTGATCGTAGCGGCAGATTCCACCTCCGTTTTCGGAAGCTGTGTTGCCTACAATTGTGCAGTTGGCGATCGTGATCGTGGAGCTCTCGAGATAGAGCCCGCCGCCATGACCCTCGAGGAGGAATCCCGCGGCGTTCCCGCCGGTGACGAGAAGGCCATCGATTCGGGTTCCGCCGCTCAGATTCATCCACTGGAAGACTCGTCCGCCCGACCCCGAAGCATCGATCGCCGGCAGCAGATCGACCGAGGCCCGCGAGAGCACGACTCCCTGCTTCATCATCAGCGGAAAAGTCTCGCCGCTCGCTTCGGTGTAGGTTCCGCCCGCGACCAGAATGGCATCGCCCGACAGAGCCGCGGCCAACGACTCCGTGATGGTGGCGAAATCGTATCCGCCCCCATGTCCAACGGCTAGAGTGGCTGCCTGTGCTGCTCCGCAACAAATAGCAACAGCAAAGAACGCTGCGACGGGAACCTGTATTCGCCCCATCTGACGACCTCGCAGTGGAGAGATTCGAGAGCCCCGACGCGAGCCGTCTCGACGCGGTGGACTATACGATGACTGATGTACTTACTCTATTCTGGAATTCGGTGAACATTAGCGCCGCCCGGTAACTCGTGATGAGAATCAGCCGCCGACTGCGCGCGATTCGGCTCTTCGTCGATGGTCGGCCGACTCGGGCGCGCCGATCGAGCTGAGATTTGGAAGCGGTCGATCTCGCGCCCACCGATGTCGTACGCCTGCACGCTGAGCCGCGTCGGATCGGTCTCGATGCCGACGAAACCGGGTCCGCGGCTCCACGCGGCGAGGTCGGGAGCGGGATCGTGGATCGGGGCGGACTGGCCGCGCCCGCCGATACCGGCGACGATCTGCACCCACCCTGATGCGCCGAGAGGGTGGCTTCGTTCGTATTGGTGCCGGTCTCCCGAGAGGACTAGCGCGACACCGAAGGCTTCGAGCAGGGGGCTCAGAGAACGTTGCAGCCGCCTGTCGATCAGCTGGCCGCGGATTGGGCGGTGAACTGCGACGACGATCCACACACAAGATTCATCCTCGTCCAAAAAAGACAGAATCGATTCGAGCCAGGTGCGTTGGGCGCGCATCTCATGCTGGGTCGGCACCGTGGAGTCGAGCATGATGATCGCGGTGTGGGCGCGACGGAGCATGTAGTAGGTTCTGCCGGCCGGCAGCGGTGAACGAAGCGATGTGCTACGCACGCCCCACTGGGGTCCCTTGCCTCTCGAGCCCTCGCGGCGCTCATGGTTCCCTGGGATCCAGGCGCAAACGGCGTCGCGGCAGAGTGGCTCTTGCTGATTCCAAAACTTGTCGTGGACACGCCACCAGTCAATTCTCTCGCCGCGGGGCAGCGCGGGGGACCAGGGGAAGATCGCGTCGTTGGCGTACGAGAGGTCGCCGAGGAGGAGATGGAGATCGGCGCCCCATTCGGCGCGGAGTCGCGCGACGCGGGCCGAGCTCGGCTTGGTTCCGATGTCGCCCGCGGCGGTGAAACGCACGACCCGCTGCTCGATCGGCGCCGTTCTCAGGTCGAGCCGGGTTCCGTCCGGGCGCAGGGTGAGGTAGTAGCAGAGAGCGGGCTCGAGCCGATCGATCAATACGTGATGGTAGAAGCTCATTCCCAGACTGGCGTGCTGCTCCGACCCGATCGTTCGGGCTTCGAAAACACCCACGCCTTCGACTTCGACCCACGATTCGGCCGCGGGGCTCGATGTGCGCCAGCTCAGCGCGGCGCTTCCCGGAGGGGAGGGTGAACGGTGGATGCCTCGTGGCGGCGAGGCGGCGAGGAGGGCTGGGAGGATGAGGGCGAAAAGGGGGGTCATGGCGCGGATGGGGGGAGATCGGGCGCAGGCACGGCACCGAGTTCCGAGAATCGCCCGTGCATCGACT
>CAZFNT010000023.1:13695-16974 GCA_964520315.1 uncultured Gemmatimonadota bacterium | reverse complement strand
GAAGATGTGATGCGAGGTGGCACGATTTTTTCTTTCCGGACCCTTGGAGTCGACCAACAGGCCACCCGGTCCCAGAGATCGGGTGGTCTTTGCGTTCGCCCTGCGTCACGACTCCGGCCGCGCGACCGGCAGTCCCACGCCGGGACCCTGGCGCTCTCGCAGCACGTTTCTGCGAAAACGGAAGAGCTCGGCGGGCCTGCCGCGGGCGCGCGATCGGTACTGACCGGTCCCTTCGACGAGCCCTCCGCGGTCGACGACGCGGCGGAAATTCTGTTTGTGGATCGGCACGCCGGCCAGCGCCTCGACCACTCGCTGCAGTTCGAAAAGGGTGAAGCGTTCCGGGAGCAGTTCGAAGACGAGGGGACGGTAGCGGATCTTCCCCCTGATCCGCCCCAGGGCGGTGGCGCAGATTCGCCGGTGATCCACCGACATGGCGCGACCAAGGGTCTCGCCGGCCGGCTCGGAATCGGAACGCCGATCTCGGTGGCATTCCTCGACGAGCGCCGCCTCGTACAGGAGCTCGTATCGCTCGAGCACCCGCTCGCCATCCCAAGGAGCCCTGCCCAGCCCGAAACTCATCTCAACGCGATCGCGGCGGCGCGCCCGCCCCTTCTCGTCTCTTGGTTGTGCGATCCACTCGCGCAGGCCCGGTCCTATGCTCTCCTCGATCGACTGCTGTCCTCCTGCAAGCCGATCTTCCCAGGGCAGAAAGCGGTACAGATCGCTCCATGCGGTCGCGATCGGCGCAGTGGACGAGGTCTTTGGCCGGCTTTCGCGAGCCAGGGCCAGATAGGCCACCGACACCACCCGAGCCCCGCCGCTGCGTTCCCTCGGCTGACGGTGGCGGTCGCCGAAGGTGTAGAGCTGTTCCACGTAGCCGAGCTCGATCCCGGTCTGCTCGATCACCCGCCGCCGCACGGCGAGCTCGAGCGTGCGGTCACTCGCGAGGTCGAGGGCGCCGGAGGGGAGCGTGGGCGGATCGCCCCCGACAGTGCAGACCTTCGGTGCACCTCCGGTGACCGCGACGATGGCGGCATCGACTCGGATTTCAACGAGCGGTGGATCGGATCGGTACATCGGTCAAGGGTAGGCGAATCGCGTTTGGACTCCATGCTAGGTTTGAAGTTCCGTCAAGCGCGCGAAAGGGCGATAGCGATGCAAAATTCGATAAAGGTTCTCTGCTGCGCACTCGCGGTCGTGGTTGGAGGGGGGCGGGCTCTCGCGACCGGCGAGAGGGTCGCGCGGGGGGAAGAAGCGATGCGGGACGAGCTCGCGTCGGCGCCGTCGGCCGCGGTTCTGGCTGCATTCGAAGCGCTGGACTCGGACGGCGACGGGCGCCTAGTCCTGGGAGAGCTTCCGGCGGAGTCGATCGCTCTCCTCGATTCGGGCGGCGAAAGCGGAGGCACGGTCGATCCCAAGGAGTTCGCGGCGTCGATCGCCACGGAATGGCACCGACCGCCCCTCGCGAGCGGGCTCCTGGCCGAGTACTACGTTTGGCGCATGGCACAAGCGGCCGAAGAGGGGGGAATCGATGTCGCTCTCGACATCGGAACGGAGGGGCTGGAACGCGTAGGGGGAGACTATCGTCTCTATCTTCACATCGGCTGGCTCGCCGTGAGCTCCGGGCACTTGGAGTTGGCTAAGACCTGCGCGGAGGGGGCGCGCACCCTCGACCCGTCGGCCGGCGATGTTTGGTGTCTCGAAGCCCAGATACTGCTAGTTCTGGGGCAGGTCGAGGCCGCGATCGAACTGCTCGAGTCGAAGATCCACATCCCCTCCTACCGTCTCTGCGCACGGACGACCCTGGCGCGATTGTACCGAGGCTCGGGTCGCCTCGATGACGCGAGAAGCATTCTCGACGATGCGCTCGCGAGCTCCCCTTCATCGCCCGAGGATGCCTTTCGGGCGAATCTCGAGCTCGCTTATCTCAATCTCGATCTGGGCGATGCTGCGGCGGCCGGTCTGCATGCCCTGCGTGCGGTGGCGCACCACCGGATCGAACCGCGCGCTTGGGCGGCCTTGGCGGAAGCGCTGCGGCGCTACGGATCGACCGACTCTATTGAAGGGCGCGGAACGGAGCGGAGTGAAGTGGAGGAGCGCGCTCGGTCCGTGACGGAACAGATTCGAGAGGAGATGGGGAAGGTCGGTCGCCGCGGGGGGTATCGATGAAGAATTCGCATATCGCCCCCATACTCTCCCTGCTCTTGCTTTTCTGTCGCGATGTCATCGGAGTTCCCATCGAAACCTCTTCGGTCAATCGACCTCGCGGCGTTCTGATCCTCGCTATCGACACTCTTAGGGCCGACCGCGTGGGTTGTTACGGGCGTGCACCCTCGATCACGCCGAACATCGACCGACTCGCGGCCGGCGCTATTGTGTTCGAGTCACATTATGCGCCCGCTTCGTGGAGTCTGCCCTGCTATTCCAGCCTCTTCACCGGGGCGCTGCCGAGTCGACACGGTGTTCTTGATCAGAACCAGAGGTTACCCGATCGTCTCTACACTCTGGCTGAAGTTCTCGGTGTCTACGGCTATCGAGCGGCGGGCTTTGTCGGAGGATCGCACTTGACCGGCGTGTTCAATCTCAAACAGGGGTTCGAAGTATGGGAGGATGAGCCGAATTTCGGATCTTTCTATCACAGTGTTCCACGTGCCTTGGCCTGGCTGGACGAGCTTGCAGCCGATGAGCCGTTCTTGCTCATGGTCCATGGCTATGATTGTCATACTCCCTATTTTGTTCCTAACGCCCTGGGCGAGATATTCGATCCTGCCTACGGGGGACCGGTGCATGATCTAGATTTGCTCGACTTTACTCGGCTGCACCAGATTCGCGATGGTCGTTACTACCCGGAGCGCAAGGTGCCGGTTTCTGCCGATCCTCGCCGGCTGCCGATCGAAGGGCGCGCGATCGAGCTGGATGCGCGCGACATCGATCACATCCGCTCTCACTACGACGCTGCGGTATGGTATGTTGATCTCTGGATTGGGATTCTGCTCGATGGGTTGCGGGAACGCGGACTATACGACGACACTTTGATCGTGTTGATCGGAGACCACGGCGAAGATCTGATGGAGCACGGTTTCTTTTTTCATCGGAACGCCTTGTATCGACACAATATCCACACCCCCTTGATTCTAAAACCGCCGAGAGGTCGGTGGGCGGGCCGGCGCGTGGCGAGTGCCGTCTCGACCGTCGATGTGATGCCGACTCTTTTGGGCCTCGTCGATGCCGAAGCTCCGGTCGATCAGATCGACGGCCGGGATCTGCGTGGCTGGCTCG
>CAZFNT010000023.1:0-13685 GCA_964520315.1 uncultured Gemmatimonadota bacterium | reverse complement strand
CAGCCGATCTTCTCGGTGCTGGCCGATCAGCAGTCGATCATCGATGGGAAATGGCATCTCATCAGAAGGACCGGACAATCGCGCCGCTACGACCCAGAGATCGAGCTTTACGATTTCGATGACGATCCGGACGAAGCTCACGATCTCACCGATTCTCTCTCATCTGTTGCCGCCAACTTGGCTCGTGAGCTCGACCGTTGGCTGGCCGCTCAGCCCATCGCTCCGAAAGCGGAGTCGGTCAATCTCGATGCGCGGCTCGAAAGAGCTCTACGCAAGGGTGGTTACTGGGACACTGACACCAGAGAGGGGGGCGAGGCTACCCGCGGCGTAGAATCCCGGTCAGACACCCGGGACCACCGGCCCCCTTCAGATATTCACTGACATCGACCTGGTGGCATTCGATGCCGTAGCTCTCGTAGATAGCGCGCGTACGGGGGCAAGCGGTGGGCATTACGAGTTCGCGCGGAGCGACAGTGACGAAGTTCATGGCACCTTTTCGGTCGACCTCGTCATCAGGCTGGAGCGGGATCTGCTCTACTCCATGGTCGTCGAGAAAAGTATGTAGTTCAGCGGGGGCCTTTGCGCTTCGGAGGGCGGCGAGGTCGCTCGCCAAGAAGTTGACGACGCCCAAGAGGTGTTGCACTCCCTTCGGCAATGGGATCGAAGTGACGCGAACACCGAGATCATCGAGGATATGGGAGAGCTGCCGGGAGGCCTCGCCGTTGGTGCGTCGCGCGACACCGATTAGCACGTTCCGCGCATTGAACCACAGGGCGTCGGCTCCTTCGAAGAGACCGGCGCCGCGGATGGTAGCGACGATTGGGATGCCGATGCGGGCAAGGGCGTCGGCTGCGAAACGGGCCTCTCGCGCGCGCTGGGGCGCGGCCGGGCGCGCAACGACGGCTCCCTCGGGGGTCATGAAGAAGAGGTCGCGCATGAAGAGAAAGTTGGGCGGCGGAGGGGAATCGGGGCTTGCGATGTGCACGGTAACGCCCAGCGATTCGTAGAGGGCCGCGAGCGATCGGGCTTGGCGGCGGATCGCGCGGAGGTCGATCGCTTCGAGCATCAGCTCTTGGGCGGGAGCGTCGATCGCGGCGAGGGTGTCGCTGGGCCGGGAGATCAGGACTTCTCGCAGGCGCGCCGTTTCCGAGGCGAAGCCGCAGGAGCGCCAGAGCTCGCCCTTGGCAACGTCGTCGGCATGGCGCTCGGGGCGCGATCGCCAGCCAGGTCCGCCGTACGAGGGATGATTGTCAATTGGAGTGCGCATGGGGCCATGATAGCGGGATCGCGCATGTTAGAGTGGACGCTCTACCCAACGGAACGCATCGTCTTCTCGTTATGCACAGAGGAACCCCGTCATGCGGAAACGCTCTATCGCTCTCACGCCAATCGCGGTCGGTCTACTGATCACTTCGCCACTCGGCATCGCCCACGCAGGCTGGGAGGTTCGATCAACACATACGGACGCTCTCTTGGGCATCGATTTCGTCACCGAAGATACGGGCTGGGCCGCTGGGGCGCTCGACGGGCTCGGGCCGGTGATCAAGCGCACCGACGATGGGGGCGTGAGCTGGACCTACCAGTCGACCGATCTCGTCAACATGTGGTGGCTCGACATCGACTTCGCCAGCATCGACAAGGGTTGGGCCAACAGCCTGGTGGCTTTCATAGGGCGCCAAAGCGTCGCCGGCACCGACGACGGCGGCACGACCTGGAACGAAGAGGTGGGCCAGTACAACATCGCCGCGTGGCTGGACATGTTCGCTCTCGATGAGCAACATGCATGGAGCAGCGGCTTCTGGTTGCGTCTGTTGCGGGAGTACGAAGGCCTGCTCAGAACGACCGACGGCGGGCAATCGTGGAGCGCGCACGATTGGAACAAGCCGGAGGCGGCGCGCTTCGTGCATTTCGTCGACGAAAAACACGGTTGGATGAGCGGTGGCCATTGGCCTTCGAGCTCCGTCGCCGCCGGCGGCATTTCTTGGAAGCCGACCCGGGACTTCCCCATGAGCATTCCGCTGCCGGCAGAGCTGGGTGAACGACCCGGGGCCGAAGCAGACGACTACGGATGCCTGATCGGTCGAACCAGCGACGGCGGCCAGACTTTCGAGACGGTGTTTACGAGCAATCAGTACTATCCGAACCACATCGAGTTCGTGAATCGGAACGAGGGTTGGTTCGTGGCCGAGGGCGCGGTCAGCACGTCGATCATGCACACGACCGACGGGGGGGCGACATGGACGAAGCAGCCTCATCCTCTCGAGGCCGACCTGGTCGCCCTCACCGACATCCACATGTTCAATCGGCGTGAAGGGTGGGTCCTCGGATGGGGGGGAGGCCCTCTCGGCAACCCGGAGCTCCACTTTCTGCACACATTCGATGGTGGTGAGAGCTGGCAAGCCGATCCCTTCGAAACCAACGTCGGTCCGCTTCATATGTCGTGGGTGGACGAGTCGAGCGGTTTCACCGTTGGTGGAAACAACTTCAGTGTGACCAAGGTGGTCGCCTACGACGAGCCGGCGCGTGATCCGAAGATGAGGTTGACGGTGATCGCATCACCGGAGACGGCTGGTGGTTCCGACACGATCGAGTGGGATCTTCTGGTGGAGAACCTCACCGGATCGGAGCAGAGCTTCGATGCATGGCTCCAAGGGACAGGCCCGACGATTCCGGGCTATGCGGCCGATGTGGAGCTCGCTACCGGTCTCGTTGTGCCGGCGAACTACCAAGGTGTGCACCGCGTGACTTTCGATCTGCCGGGCGTCCCGGTCGGCCTGTACGCTATAGAGACGATTTTGGGGCCGAGTGGCGTGGTCGATCCGCTGCAGGTCGTGGCCTATGCGACATTCAGCATCGAGATCACTACCCCCTGAGCGCATGGCTCAATCGGAGCCGCGCCCGGATCGTCGCCAAGGTCCAG
This sequence comes from uncultured Gemmatimonadota bacterium, assembly GCA_964520315.1. Classification (GTDB taxonomy): domain Bacteria. The sequence continues at coordinate 10,765 of CAZFNT010000023.1, read as the reverse complement.
GCGCGGCGCCAGCGACGCCAATGGTTGCTGTCGTGCAGCAGCGATCGCAGCTCGACTCTCGCGCGCAGGTAAGCCTCGGGCACCGCGCGGTGCAGCGGCCCTTGCCCTCTCAGGTGTCTCATTGAGGCCGCGGCGGCCGGCTGGGTCGGTTCGTATTCGAAGGCGGACATAGTCTGACGGCACTCCGCTTCGACCATCAGGATCTCTTTGCGCGACAGCCCCCGCTCGAACTTCCGCGCGTTTTGCTTGATGATCGGTGAGCTGGTGTTTCGCCACGATTCCGAGAGCGCGCCGCTGGTTCGGGCTTCGTCGGTCTCGAAATAGCGCAGCATTCCAGGTTCGTAGGTTTCGCCGAGGAAGTCGCAAACCAGGTTGATACACTGTTCTGGAGTCGCGATGAGATCTTCGTAGCGAAGGCGCAGGATCATTCGACTCGGGAGCCTATCGAGTAGATCGATGCCCGTGTTCTGTTGCCGGTTCCACAGGCGTGCCGTGAGCTGCGGGTGACAGGGGCTGAACACCGATTTCTTCGACGAGAGCGCGACATCTCTTGGGTCTCGCACGAGCAGTATCAACTGGGCCTCGGGAAGCGCATTCAGCACGGCGTCGGCGTGGTCGATCAGAAACGTGCTCTTGCACCCCCATCTGGCCTTGCCGGCTTCGAGGCGAGCTAGCTCATAGATACCGATGAATGTGCCTATCGAGTTGCGTGATGGCGCGAACGCCGCGATTGTCGAGGGGACGACGGCGTGGCGCCACGGGTGAATATGCGTGCGTATTACCCGGTCGATATCACTGAGGAAGAGGCGGTAGTTCGTCTCTTCATCGAGGTCGCCGTAGAGACGTTCCAGCGGTCGAAAATAGTGGACCAGATGGGGGGGGTGTGGCACGATGATCCGCGAGTGCGCGTTTAGAATCAACCGCAGCAGATTCGAGCCTGAGCGTTCCGTTCCCACGATGAGGATCGGGTTGGGGCAGCTCGATCGAGAGGAGCGGGGATTCGTGTTAGACACGCGCGAGGTCGCTATCGCTTGTTCATGCGCAGGGCCACCAAGGCGGCTCCGGCGGTGGAGACCTGGGGGCCGATGAGCCAGCCGATGATCGGTACGAGGAAGAGGCAGTAGCAGGAAACTCCGAGCCCGAGTGTGGCCGCCTTGTTGCGTCTGATCATCGTGAGACGCTTGCGGAAGGGGAACTGCCGGCGGCCGAGCGCGGGGTCGAGGCACTGCAATCCGGTCAGTCCCCCCGCCACCGCCAGGAAGAGCAGGTTGCCGATGACGGGCACGATGTTCAGCGGCAGTGCCAGCAACATGACCACCAGACTCAGCGCGAGCATTCCGATGGCCGAGCGCGTTGAGAGCCAGAGATCTCGAACCCGGCCTCGACTGTGCTCTGGCGCCACGCCGAGCACATGATGGTCGACTTCGGCGACCACCGGGTCGAGCAGAGGGCCCGCGATCGCCATTGTCACCGGAGCGAAGGTGAAGTAGGCGAGAATGGCGACGACCAATGTGAACGCGCCCCCCACACCTGCTCCGGCCGCCGGGCGGGCCCAGTCGAAGAAACCCCATGAACCCGCTGCCAGTGCCTCGGCGTACCCGCCTAGGGACTGAAGCCCGAAGTAGAGGACGATGAGGTAGGCACCGATTGCCAGGAGGGGCGGCAGCGCCACGCGGCGCAGCAGCGCCCCCCTTGCTCTCAGCAGCACAAGGCCGCGCGGTGGTGCCGAGATGCCGTACAAGAGAGCGCCGAGCGCCGAGCGAAAGGGAGTGAGCCAGCTCGCGGGGCAGTGCGCGCCGCAGATTTCGCAGTGCGCGGCGCCCGCGCCGTCGACATAGAAGAGCGCGTCCGATGGCGTGCTCTCTTGCGGTCGGCCGGGGAGCGGAGCCGGCGCGTCGGCCGAGGTCGGGAAGCCGGTGGAGCCGGTCGATGTGGGGAACGCTTCCTTGCCGAAGGCCTGCCATGGGTAGCCGCAGTGCCCGCAGCTTCTCTCTATCATCTCAGCCCTCCCACGCCACACGAATCGTGTCGCACGCCGGCTCGGCCTGCTCGATCGGGATGTGTTCGTTCCAGAGGGCTTGAACGAGCGCCGCTCGCCGCAAGGCCTCCAGTTTGCGCGGGCGGGCGCGGGCGACCTCCGGAGAGCCGACGATGATCCGTTTGGTTCTGGCGCGCGTGAGGGCCACGTTGAGACGCCCCGGGTCGAAGAGAAACTCGGCGTTGCGTGAGAGATACTCGCGGTCGGAGGAGCCGAAAGTGTAGAGAACCACCTCGCGTTCCTGCCCTTGAATCCGTTCCGCGGTATCGACGATCAGGTTGTCGAGCAGGGCGCCGGCGGCCTCGGGAATCGAGCGGGCGAGCTCTTGCGACACGGCGCCCGCGTGGGCGCGAAATGGGCTCACGACGGCGACCTCCGCGGCCGGCACGCCGTGGTGAGAGACCAGCTCGCGGACCAGCGCCGCCACGACACGCGCCTCTTCGCGGGAATGGTTTCGGCGGGCCAGGTGATTCACCGCGACCCAGACCGATGCTCTCCGTGGATCGAGGATCGCGCGGTGGCGTCCTCCTTCGGCCAGGCGGAGCTTCCGATTCGCGGCGCTCTTGTGGGGCACGACGGCGTTCTCGTAGAAGAAGCGGCTCGAGAAGCGACAGATTCCCGCGCTCATTCGCCAGCTCTCACGCAAGAGATGGATCCGGCCGGAGTAGAGCTCCGCCAGATGCTCGAAGATCGAGCGCTCCATCGGATCGCCTGTTCCGCCGCCCGCAACGACCGGCCCGAGCTGCCTGTGATCACCCACGACGACACCGCGCAGCCCACCCGCCAGGGCCGACATGGCGTGCGGGATCGGCACCTGGCCCGCCTCATCGAGGAGGACCAGATCGAAGGGAGAGAAATCGCGGCGCAACTTCACCGCACCGAAGGTCGTGGCGCCTACGACCATGCCCTCGCCGGGGAGCACAGCGCCTCGTTTCAGGCGAGAGATGCTCTTGATTCCGAGCGGCTCTAGCTCAGCGCCTTGGTGTGGGCGACCGATCTTGAAAACCCTGTGGCCGCGGCTCTTCTCTCCGAGAGTGGCGACGGCCACGAGCACGTTGTTGATCGCCCTATGCGTCAGCGCCGACACGAGCACTCTCTCACCGTGGCGGAGCGCTTCGAGCACAACGGCGGCGGCGACTCGGGTCTTGCCCGTGCCGGGTGGACCCTGCACGAGGGCCAGCTCTCGAGCCGCGACCGATGCGAAGAACGCCTCTTGTTGACTGTCGGTCAATGCGTCCGCCTCTGCGGCCTCTTTCGCTCGCGCGAGCCTGTCCATCCTGGGACTCAGCTCGGCCTTGCCGTCCACGGCCCGGCGCACCCAGGCCGCTCCGGGCAAGCGCCCGTTCCCGCCGGCGAAAACGGGCTCCAGCCCTCGCACGAGATGGTCGGTCAGATCGAGGTTGCGGCGATCGAGCACGCCCCGCTCCGGCGGCGGCCCCGGCGTGTCGGCGAAGCGGTCGGGGCGAAGCACCAACAGACCCTCGCCCAGATCGATCTCTTCGATCTCCACGGGCAGGCCCGCGGTGATCTCGTCCCCGGACGACAGCCAGCAAACGTCCCCGGCCCGCAGCTTCGTAGCGGTTCCGGGAATCCTGTAGACCGCCGACTCCCCCCGGTGCTCGATCCGCCGCAGCCCCGCGATCGCCGAGCCCTCCGCCACCCGCTCTTCGACAGGCTTCAGGTGGAGATCTCTCAGATCCCGGCGCTCCGCTCGCCGTCCCCGCTCCAGGAACCGAACGATCGGCTCTCTCATCGCGACCGACTCCTCGCCCGCCGATGCCGCCGGTCCGCGGCCGCCCGTCTCGGCTCCGATCGCCGTGCCGCGTCATGGAGCCTGAGCCGCAATGAACGAAGCGCTTCGAGCTCGAGCTCGGCAGCGGCCAGGATCTTGCGCCTCCACATCTCGTCGCCCGTCGCGGTGAAGCGCTCGTGCCAGGGGTAGTAGTGACCGAACGACCCTCCGAAGCGCGCTTCGAAGCCGGGGCCCTCTTCCTCGCCCTCCGCTCCCTTTTCTCCGTCGGCTCCGAGGGCGTCGGTGAAGGTCGTGTAGGCGCGCAGGCTCGCCGAGGGCGTGGGGACCGCGATCGAGCGAAGTAGCATGCGCGAGAGATCCACCCCTTCGTCGTGCACGCGTTCGAATCCGATGGCATCGCCCCCGTGCGTCGCTTGAATCGTCTCGACCGTCGCGGGGGACAGCCCGCCGGAGTGGAATATCGGCGAGCCGGTGAATCGATCGCGTCGCCCGGCTTTTTTCGATGCAGCGATTCGCTTCAAGAACCGGTGCCAGAGCTCGCGCTCTTCGTTCGGCGCCGTCGCGAGCAGGATCTCGTGCCGCTCCTCGCCAGCGGCGTCTACTTCGAGCAGGGCGTAGAGAAAAGCCCCACCTTTGCGACGCGGATCGCTCGAAGCGACAACGTAGATCCCCTCGGGCGGTGGCGGCACGTCCGGCGCCGAGAGGATCGAGGGCTCGCCCCCTTCGACGGCCCGCGCTCGCTTGCGCAAGGGGCCGAGCACCTCGAGGCCCAGCACCTGCGCCTCGGCCAACTCCCGCCCCCGATCCACCGATAGTGTCGCCAGATGCGTCACCGTTTCGATCCCTTCCTGGCGAAGCAGCTCCGCCGTGCCGCGCCCGACGCCCGGAATCAGGGAGAGATCGCCGCTTTCTCCGGCGAGATCGCGACAACAAACACGCCATCCGCACGCGCCGCACTCGTGCGAAAGATGTAGCTTGGTTTGCCGCTCACCGTCGCGGATCTGTCGGATCTCGTTCAACACTTCGTCGAAGATCGGCAAGAACGACGCTACATCAAAGCGCTCTTCGCGCCCGTCCGCCATGATGAGATAGCCGTATGAGGGGAGGCGCCCTTGCAGCAGCTCCAGCAGTCGCGCATAGAAGAGCACCTGCATCACTTGCTCCGTGTGCGGCTCTGCGCTGCTTTTCACGTCTCCGGCAATGTAGTGGTGGTCTCCGAGATCGCTCCGCCCCTCTTCACGGCGCAGAAGATCGGGCTTGCCCACGCGATCGGTGTCCATCAAGACGCCTTGCAGCACTCCCGGCACGCCCGATCGCATCAGATCGAGTGTCGCTGCCAGGCCCGCCGCCCAGTCCCGCTCCGGAAAGCTCGACGCGACCCAGTCCGCGCAGTTGGCCGCCACCCAGCTCGCCTCGTGCCGATTCCCCAGCTCGAGCAGGAGCCTGAGCCCCTCGTGCGGCGCCACCGTGCGATCGGCGTTCCCGTGAAAGGTGAGCATCGCCGTGTGCTCGCAGAGCAGGTAGCGGTAGACATGGGTAGCGGTGATCGGGCGACTCATGAGCAAGAGAGTACAGGAGATCGAGCGATCGGGAAGGTCGAAGCGCTGGAAAGGACTTCGGCGGAGCGGTAGGCTCAGCTCCCGATCGCAGCAATCATCCCATCCGAAGCACGGAGCCGAAGGAACCATGCCATGACTCACGATCCCTCGACCCGCGACCCCGCCGGCGAGGCAGGTAAGCGCGGGCCACGGGTCCGTTCCGATTGCTGGATTCGATTCGAGCCGGCCGGGAGCGGCGGGCTCGATATCAAGCTGAAGAGCACCGTCGAGGCGTACTACGGAGAGTCGATCGATGCGCTGCTCCGCGAAGGGTGCGCGGCCCTCGGGGTCGAGCATGGCACCCTTCTCTGTGAGGATGGCGGTGCCGTCCCCTTCGTGCTGATGGCCCGGCTCGAAGCGGCCATTCGTGGGGCGAGCGGGGCTGCGAGGGGCAACTGGCTTCCGCCTATCCACGACGTGGCACGCGGCGAGACCCGACGTGATCGCTTCCGCCGGTCCCGTCTCTACCTCCCCGGCAGCCAGCCGAAGCTCTTCCTGAACGCCGGCCTCTATCGACCCGACGCGGTCATTCTCGATCTCGAGGATTCGGTCGCGCCGCCAGCGAAGTTCGCGTCGCGGATTCTCGTGCGCAACGCGCTGCGCCAAGTCGATTTCATGGGGGCCGAGCGCATGGTGAGGATCAACCAGGGCGAGCTCGGGCTGGCCGATCTCGAGGAACTGGCCCCGCATGGCGTCGATCTGATCCTCATCCCGAAGGTCGAAAGCGCCGCGGAGGTTCAGGCGGTCGATGCCCGGATCCGCGCATCGACCGGCGACGAGGTCTTGCTCATGCCGATCATCGAGTCGGCGCGCGGCGTCGCGAACGCCAACGAGATCGCGGGAGCCAGCGACAGAAATGTGGCGCTTACGATCGGTCTCGAAGACTACACGGCCGATATCGGCGTGCAGCGTACCGAGGGCGGCGATGAGAGTCTGTGGGCACGGTGTGCCGTCGTAAACGCGGCGCGGGCCATCGGGCTTCAGGCGATCGATTCGGTCTACTCCGATGTCGGCAACGTCGAGGGGTTGCGTGCGTCAGTGGACGAGGCGCGTCGGCTCGGCTTCGAGGGCAAAGGCTGCATCCATCCGCGACAGATCCGAGTCGTTCACGACGCGTTCGCACCGGCGGCCGGCGAGGTCGATCGGGCACGTCGCATCGTGCGCGCCTTCCGCCAAGCCGAGGCGGGAGGGCTCGGCGTGGTGAGCCTCGGAACCAAGATGATAGATCCGCCCGTGGTCAAGCGGGCGCTGGCGACAGTCGAGATGGCGATCGCGACCGGTCGACTGTCGGAAGACTGGGATTCGGCGGACGAAGAATGAGCGATATGATCCGCAACGCGGCGGGGCGCCTCGTCCCGACCCGTATCAACGAGTTGGAGACGACTCCATATCAAGGGGTCGGAGGGAGGCGCCCCTCGGGCCGGAAATTTAGTTCGCCGATCCGTTCAGCGGCCGACTATCCGACTGATGGCAACAAATGCGTCTCTTCGATTCGCGATGCCCTGGAGAGGGCGGGCATTCGCGATGGTATGACGATCAGTACGCATCATCATTTCCGAAACGGTGATCTGGTGGCTTGCGCGATTTTCGACGCGGCCGCCGAGCTGGGCGTCAGAGATCTCCGCTGGTTCCCCTCGGCGAGCTTCCCCTGTCACGCGCCCCTGATCGACCATCTCGAGAGCGGCGTCATCCACCATATCGAAGGCTCGATGAACGGTCCGCTGGGGGATTACTGCAGCCGAGGGAAGATGCGGGGGCTCGGTGTGCTGCGCAGTCACGGAGGCCGGTGGCAGGCGATCCAGGACGCGGAAGTGCGGATCGACATCGCCGTTCTGGCGGCGCCAACGGCCGATCCTTTCGGCAATGCGACGGGGGACCGTGGCCCGAGCGCATGCGGTCTGCTCGGCTTCGGCCTCGCCGATTCCCTCTTCGCGGACCATGTCATCGTCGTCACCGACAACCTGGTCCCCTTCCCTTGTGTTCCCTGGCAGATCCAAGGCAACAATGTCGATTCGGTCGTCGTGGTCGACAAGGTCGGAGATCCGTCCAAGATCGTCTCGGGCACGACCCAGATCACCAAGAGTCCCGACCGGCTTCTCATCGCGGAGTACGCCGCCCGCTTCGTTCGCGACTCGGGCATAATGCGCGACGGTTTCTCTTTCCAGGCCGGCGCGGGCGGGACCGCTCTCTCCTTCGGGATCTATCTGAAAGAGATGATGAAAGAGGCCGAGGTCAAGGCCGGCTTCGTGCGAGGCGGATCGAACCGGTACCTGGTCGAGATGCTGGAGGAGGGACTCACTCCGTACATCCTCGACGGGCAGACTTTCGACCTCGAGGGCGTGCGCTCCATGCGCGAGAACCCGGGTCACCTGAACACGAGTCCCTTCACTTCGTACAATTTCCATGGAAAAGGGAACTTCGCTTCGATGGTCGATGTCGTGATCTTGGGAGCGACCGAAGTCGATGTCGATTTCAACGCCAATGTCGTCACCCACACCGATGGGCGGTTGCTACACGGAATCGGCGGCTGGCAGAATTGTCTCGCGGCCAAGTGCACCATCTTGGCGGTTCCCGCGTTCCGGAATCGGGTGCCGGTCGTGCTGGACGAAGTCACGACCCTCTGTGGTCCCGGCGAGCTGATCGACGTGATCGCCACCGAGCGGGGCCTTTGCATCAATCCGCGACGCGAAGATCTCGTCGAGGCGCTCCACGGCTCGGATCTGCCCTTGATCGACATCGCCGAACTCAAGGTCGAAGCCGAGCGGATCTGTGGCGGTCCCCCGGCCAAGCCCGCGCAATCGGAGCAGGTCGTAGCGGCGATCCAGTGGGTCGATGGAACCACGATCGACTGCGTACACGCGGTGAAATGATATGAGAGTTCCTCGCCGAGAAAACCGCTCGAAACTTGTGGACTCGACCGCAATTCGAGGCCATATTGAATCTAGCTGCGGCGCTTCTGCCCGGTCCCCCGCCGAAAACGAGGATTCGTCCTCGCACTGGCCGAGAGAGATCTCTCGGGAGGGCCGGAAGGGCGCCGCATTCAATTGTACGAGTCGCATCCGGGGCGGCGCAGGGGAGCCGGCGCCAGGATGAGCTGGATCCTCACCTTGCTGCTCGGCGGAGCCTTGCCCGGTGCCGGGCTTTTTCTCGTCGAGCTCTGTGAGACCGATCCGCGGCTGCGCCGGTTGGCGATGGGGGCGGGGGTGGTGATCTCTCTGGGGATCGCCGTCGTTCAGTATTCATCCGCGCGCTCATGGAGTGAGATCGCGCTCCCCATTCTGCTCGCGCTCTTCTGGCAGCGGGCGTACGCGCGGGCGCGCGAGCGGATCGTTTGAATAGAGGTAATCCGATGTCTCAAACCGCTATCGAGAAGATCGTCCAGTCCCACGCCCTGGGGCTCCCCGAAGGACGCCTGGTTCGCTCGGGCGATTACGTCACCATCCGTCCCCGCCACGTGATGACCCACGACAACACAGGCGCGGTGCTAGGGAAATTCAAGGCGATCGGCGCCGAGCGCGTGCACGACCCGAGGCAGCCGGTTTTCACTCTCGACCACGATATCCAGAACCGGTCCGAGGGGAATCTCGCCAAGTATGAGCGGATCGAGAGCTTCGCGCGCGAGCACGATATCGACTTCTGGCCCGCCGGGAGCGGGATCGGGCACCAGATCATGTGCCAGGAGGGGTATGTCGTGCCCGACAGCCTGGTCGTGGCCTCCGATTCCCACTCCAATATCTACGGCGCGCTGGCGGCAGTGGGCACGCCCGTGGTCCGCACCGACGCGGCGGCGATCTGGGCGACCGGCGAGACCTGGTGGCAGGTGCCGGAGGTCATCAGGGTCGTGCTGCGGGGGAAACTGCGCAAGGGCGTTCGGGGGAAGGACGTGATCATCGCCCTGATCGGGACCTTCCGCGACGACGAGGCGCTCAACTGCGCGATCGAGTTCGAGGGGGACGGGTTGGCCTCGCTATCGATGGATCAACGGCTGACCATCGCCAACATGAGCACCGAATGGGGAGCGCTCGTCGGACGATTCCCCTTCGATGATCTGCTCGAGGCGTGGCTGCTGGCCCGCGCCGAGAAGCACGGGCGCTTCTCGGCGGACGACGTCAACGCCTGGCGGGCGGCGACCGCGATCCCCGATCCCGATGCCTTCTACAAGCGAACGCTGACGATCGATCTCGCGCATGTCGTACCCCAGATCGCCGGACCCGACGAAGTGAAGGCGATCACCTCTGTGCCCAAGATCGCGGCGAAGAGGGTTCCGGTTCACAAGGCCTACCTGCTTTCTTGCGTCAACAGTCGACTCGAAGACATCGTCGACGCGGCGGAGGTTGTTCGGGGCCGCTCGGTCGCGCCGGGCGTGGAGCTCTACCTGGCCGCCGCCAGCCGCGAGGTGCAAGAAGAGGCCGAGTGGCTCGGCGCATGGGGCGATCTGGTTCGCGCGGGAGCGAAGGTACTGCTTCCGGGCTGCGGCCCCTGCATCGGGCTCGGCGAAGGCACGCTCGCCCCGGGAGAGAACGCGATCTCCGCGACCAATCGCAATTTCAAAGGGCGGATGGGATCCCGCGACGCGCGTGCCTATCTGGCCAGTCCGGCCGTTGTGGTGGAGTCGGCGCTCGCCGGCCACATCACCGGCCCGGAGGAGTTCGCCGACGAGCCGATCGTAGTTTCTTCGGTGACCCACAGCGCCCCCGACGCGGCGCGCGAGGCCCCCGACTTTCTTGAGGGGTTCCCGAAAAGTGTCGCTGGTCGCCTGCTCTTCATACCAAAGAACAACATGAACACCGACGGGATCTACGGGAAGGACTTCACCTACAAAGACGATTTGAGCGCGCAGGAGATGGCCGCCGCGGCGATGCTCAACTATGATCCGGCATTTCAGGAGATCGCTCATGAGGGCGACATCTTGGTAGGTGGCTACAATTTCGGAACCGGATCGTCGCGAGAGCAGGCCGCCACGGCGCTTGCTCACAAGGGCATCCGCATGGTAGTTGCCGGCAGTTTTTCGCAGACCTACATGCGAAACGCATTCAACAACGGTTTCATCACTCTCGCCTGTCACACGCTGGTCGATGCGCTCGTCGAGATCCTCGAGCGCGGTGAGCTGGCCGACGCATTGACGGTCGCTCTCGAGGGCGAGGCGAAGGTCGATTTCGCCGCGGGCCGGATCGAGTGGAATGGCCGAGAGTTCCCGATCCCACCACTGTCGACGGTTGCTCAGGAATTGGTGTTGGCGGGAGGTGCCGAGGCGGTCGTGAAGGGGAAGATCTGAGTGTCATGTCGCCCCAATTCCTGCCGCCAAATGTCGCCCGGGGCGCTTCGATGGTGCCCAGGATCCGCCACCTAATGCGCGCTTCGCCATGCGCCTCTTGG
>CAZFNT010000022.1:9051-16978 GCA_964520315.1 uncultured Gemmatimonadota bacterium | reverse complement strand
CACCAGGCACGTCAATAATAGAGAAGCCGGGATAATGTCATGACTCGTTGCTGCCCAGACTAAGCAGACCGTAGTTATAGGCCATCAGGAAATAAAGAGAATCCGTACCACCGAGGACAGCACTCCACTTACGCCTTCCAACGCGAACCGTAAATCCGGACGCTGACAGGTTGATCGAAACCGGATCGTGACGCCACACATTCGGTCTCAGCTTGTTTATCGCATTGAGATAGTCATTGATGCCATCTTCAAGCAACTCAGCACGCGCATCAAAATCGATTGCACGCTTTGCCTCAGCAAGCCTCTCCTCAATCGGCTCGATTTGCTCTTCCAGTTGCTGTATTTCATCTTGCATCTTGTTTTCGATGGCTAGTGCTCGCGTGACACGGCTAAGCTGAGCCTGCCTTTCGCTCGCCTCACCGAGCGCCCGATCTATTGCGCTGACCTCATCTTGTACGAGGGCCGCGACAGCCTCTCGCGCAGGTCTCAATTCGTTCTCAACCTTACCAAGTTCTTCCGGGGCTCTAGCGAGATTGTTCGTTAGCCACTTAACCTCTCGCTCTAGAATGGAGATTAGGTCCCCCACTTCCTTCAGCTCAGCTGTGAGACGGTCCTGCTCGAACTCAATACGAACAGAACCGAGCTGGTCGCTATCATCGCTGGGCGGAAGGTCCTGATGACAAAGGAAGCAGTCGCCTGACGCGGAATCTTGTTGAACTACTGGCTGGTCACAGGCCGGACAGTGGGTAATCCTGAGATCGGACAGCACTTCTCCTGCATCGCTCGCCCGTGTGATGCGCTCCAACTCACTCCCAAGATCAATCCGATCGTGACGCAGCCCCTCCAGGCGATCCGTTGCTTCGCGCAATTCCACCTGCAAGGCATCGATCCGGACCACGAGATCGGCGCGGCGCTTGCCAAGCGTTGAAACTCTCGATTGCTCTGACTTATCGACAGCACTGCTTTGTGCGTCACTAAGCAGCGCTACTCTTTTTTGTTGTAGTGCTTCAATATCTGCCTGCACGCGCTCCTGCGCTGAGCGAATAGATTGAGCATTGACACTTACACTGAGGCCGGGTTCGGACAGAACTTCCCGTGTCAGCTCCTCAAGCGTTTGTCCGTATTGGTCGCGCCGCGCCCTCAATCGCTGAGAGTCCATCTTCAACCTGACGAGTTCCGCGTAGTCGTCATTGAAAAGGATTTCGGCAAGCCCCAAGAATTGAAGCAAACAGGCGTGCTGCTCACCTTCGTACTGCTTGTCTGCGAGATCTCCCCAAAAACGCTGCTGTCGATGAATGTGGCGTAGCAGACTACGAAAGCTGAGCTCTGGCCAAGTTTGGCCAGACATAGGATTGCCTTTGGGATAGTGAAGGACGGGGATACCGAGCTTCTTCATAAGCCAGTGCTGAAAATCCCGAGCAGCCATTTCCTGCTCATCGACCAAGACCTTGCCCTTAGCGCCCGCTTTTCGCCATCGCCGATCGATCCGAAAGCTCTCCTCACCGATAACGATGTTTGCTCCGGCAGCATCATATTTCTTGTCTAAACCAGTTTCCTCGGCACCCTCGAAAGGATTCTGCCCGTCATCGCCTAGCACGAAATCAAGCGTTTGAAACCACTTGGTCTTCCCCGTATTCGGCGGCCCAACAAGAAGATTTGCACCGGGTTCAAAATCAAGATGCTCGGTCTCTCCGTTCGCTAGCTGCCGATCAAGGCGCGATATGGATAGAAACGGATAGCTCATGACTCGATTACCTCTCCCATGGGTCGCCTTCCGACCTCTTCGTCAAAGAGGCGATAGATAAGCTTTTTGAGTGTTGAGCCGCTTTTGTTGCCGAAGACTTTTTTGATCTCGCGCATCCGCTCGATAAGAGGGGCGAAGGACGCCCTATCAGCAAGGCTTTTAGCGCGTTCCCTGCCTTCATCAGTCAAGCAAAGACGGTATGAAGTCCTGTGTTTGGTCACGTTTATCAGTTGCTTGGCTTCTAGATGCGCAAGAACGTGATAGTAACGCTTATCCCATGGGCCGTAATGGTGACGAACCATGGCAGCCTCCACCGCCGCATCAGAAAGCTCCGAGATTTCATGTTTGTCCTCAACGTCTGGTATAGCGGCGCGGCGCGCGACGGTAAAGAAGTCGGGGTAGCGCGCAAAGAAGTCGAGTTTCGCCATTTTTGTTAGGCCATCAATTCGCCCGCTGATACCGCAATAGTTGAAAAGCAGCAGCAATCTGGCAGCGTGAAACTCAACCACGTCGTCAGCCAGCAATGGCAGGCTAACTGAGTATGTCCCGAGGCACTTGACAGACTTCATGACGCAATCCTTTCGAATCGCAATAGGCACCGGTCCGCAATATCGTAAAGACAGCCTTTCAGGAACGACGAACGGTCAGGTTCGCCGTCTGGGCGCTCACCGTTTATCGCATCCATTCGATCTAGGCACATAGAGTGAAAAGTGGGCGCATCGACGTCAAGCTGACCCGCAGTGTAGCGAGAGCGTAACGAGATAGCTTCTGCCCGGACTCGGCTTAGCAATTCCTGGGTGTTTTCATCATCGGCATAGCGCGGCGTCCGTACGCTTCGCGTGTACAAACGACGTAGGTCCACAGCCAGATTGATTACATCCTGCGGCAGGTGAGCTACCTTCATTTTACGGACGAGCTTGCCTCCAGAAGCGCCTCCCGCAGAAGTCAACTCCGCAACGCGCTGATCCCACCATGTGATAAGCTGCTCGCGCGTGATGATCTTCTTATCACGGTCCGGTTCCCATTTTGAGGCACCGGCACTTTTTACCCAAGCCCGCATATCATCGAGAAGGGAGTCGATGGCATCCTGAAGCAATGTGTTGTTCTGGTCAGAGCTTATCTGGAATACGCGGAAACGGTTACTAGTGCGTATCGCCTCTTCGTTATGACGTTCGTCCCAATGACAATTATCAAGCCAAAAAACACTATCGTTTCCTTTCGGGGACACGAGGCCTGGACGTTTCTTGTCGATTTCGTGTTTGAGGTCTTTGAGTGCAGCGCAACCAGGCCCTCGTCCAACGGAGCCGATCGGATTCGTAAGAATCTTAAGTTCAGGAGAAACCTGACGGAGCGTGAGAATTCTGAAGCGTGAGTGTTCCTTATGGCAATCATGAACCAGCGATTTTTCGAGAACTGAAGTGCCTTCTTTCCTATCCTTGCGCTGACACAAAGTCGCAACGGTCCAAAGCTGGTTGGGCTCTGTAGCCTTAACCTGCACATACTCGGCGCAGTTTTGGTTCTCTTCCTCGGTAGCCCGGACTACAAGAATGTCGTCATGGGTTTCGCAATGAATCTTGACTATGGAATCATCTTCCATCATATCCAGAAGAAAACTAACGGCGATCTCGTCCTGATAGTTGAACCCCTTCCGCGCGTCGGGCCCGCCTTCCTCTATCGGTTTGGCGACATCGACGGAAAGCCACTCGTGTTCCTTTTCCTCTTTATCGCCTTCTGCGTTGTGTGTGCTGTCATCCACTAACAACCACTCCCTTTTTTAATCATCGCCTAAACGTTCGGTTGCTCTATCAGTGGGCACTGTACAAGGAAAAGAGGTGGAAAAAGCCTAAATCGGTATTCGCTTGAATCATATCCTAGAATCCCAATTTCTTTGCATAACAACTTAGTACCCAACCCTCCACAATCCCCGTCCCCGCGCCACTCGGTCGGCCCATTGGTCAAACACAGGCTGGCTTGGCACGGTGACGGACGAAGCGCCAGTGGCCGACCGGAGAGGAGCTTAGCATGGCTCCGAGGCTCGCGAGTAGCGGACCCTGCGAGCCGGCGGGGGTGGTATATCCCGCCGAGAGCCCAGATAGGCGGCTATGAGTCGAATCGGGATGTCCGATATCGCGGCCTGTATATGCGGGCGATTCTGTCGCTATGTGGAAGTCCACCTGGATTGGCCGAGGATGTCTGTTTCGATCGATTCTCGGGTTGGCTGGCGGCACCATGGCCTGCATCGCATGACCAGCTCGCTTTCCGGCGGCATGGCTGCGGACGCCTCGGCGGGAGCGACCGGGGTGGGGCGCGTCGGGCTCCCGCTCTTCGGGAGCACACAGGGCGGGGGGTTCGGGGAAGCGGAGCCACTGGGCCTGCCTGGCTCTCGTTTGCGGCGACCGGCAGGTCAATGCTCGGTCCCCCCCCCACTCTTCATCTTCCCGACGGAGAGCATGGGTGAGCCGAACCCCAAAACGAACGGAGCCCGGGTCCGCCCAACACGGGCCCGGGCCGAGTCGTCCTCGACGGTTCCAACCGGCCGAAACTCCTCACTCTCATGGAGCTCCGTGGCCTCCGTTCCGTTCCGCCAACAGGCACCCTGACCCATGCGCAACATCCACGCCAACCGAAATGCGGTGGATCTGAGCCTTGCGGCGCTCGGGGACGGATCGGCTCGCCGTGGTTCGCGCAGCTTCGGCGCGCTCGTGGCTACTCGCGGAATCGATCCGAGTTGGCTACCCTGGATACCTCGCGATCGGGAGGAGAGCTGGCGCATGAGCAGTTTCGATAAAGCAGCAGGTGCCGATGAGTGAACCCGATCGATCCGACGCACTGGATCAGGCCCGCGCTGAGCTGAGCAACGATCCGACGTCCGTCGACGCCGCGGCCACGGTGATCCGTGAGCTGATCCGACTCGGCAGGCCGACCGAGGCCCGGCGGGTACATTTGAGGCTGAAGCCCGGTCTTCACGCGCACCCGGAGCTGCTGTTCGCGCGCGCGGCGCTCGAGCTTGCGCTCGGGAAGCCAGCCAAGGCTCTGCGCCACCTCGAGACGGCCGCACACGCTGCGCCGAACGATCCTCTGCCGCTGTTGGAGATGGCCAGTATCTGATTGGGGCTCGATCAGCCCGAAGATGCCGCGGGCTTTGCCCACCGGGCACTCGAAAGGGCGGGGGAAGATGTCCCGATCCTGCTGCAGATCATGACGCTCCTCGAGAATGCAGGCGCGGAGAAGGAGGCGACGGGGATAGCGGACTCGCTGCTCGAGAGGAATGCGGAGTCCGTCGATCTTCACGAGATGATCGGGATGCACGCCTTCCAGGCGGGAGACTCGTCCCTTGCCGTGGAACATCTCGCCGAGGCGGCATTGGCGGGCCGGCGGAGCGCGTTTCATCCGCTCGGTATGCTCGTATGGAACAACGGCCGCAATGCCAACGTCGCCGCGTCACTCCATCTGTTCGCTCTGCGCGAATTCGGACCCGACCGCGACAATCTGCGCGAGCTCGGGTTGATCGAGCAGATTCGAAATCGTCGGGCGAGAGGGGCGGATTTGCTCTGCGCCTCCGTCCGCCTCGATCCGGAATCGGTGCCACCGCTCCTGGTTCGCCGTTGGTTGAGCAGAGAGGCGACCGGGCGATCGCTCGAGGCCTTGCTCGAAGAGATGGGAGAGCCTTCGAAGGGGGAGATCGCTTGGGCCTGCGCGCTCGTGTACCTCGATCGCGGGCAGTCCGATAACGCGAGACGGTGGGTCGAGCGCACCCTCGAGCTCGATCCGAGCCACAACCCGGCCCGGGTTCAGCTCATTCGGTTCCTGGAGGAGGATTGCGATATCGACGATGAGCTCCCGAAGCACTTCGAGGCGCTGGACTGGGACTCGCTTCCGGTGGAGATCCGCAGGGAGATGGAGGAGATCCGGGGGGACGAGGGGCAAGAGAAGGGGGATGCCGATGGGGCGAACGCGGATTGGCGAGGGGAGATCGGGCGGCTGCTCGACCCCGACGATGGGCGCGCACCGCCATGGATCGGGCGCCAGACCGAGGTGGAGCGCTTGCTGCAGCTCTTGTCCCGTCCGTCGCGTCGTTCGGCTCTTCTGATCGGAGCCCGGGGGGTGGGCAAGAGCGCGGTGGTTCGGGAGGTGGCGCGCAGGATCGCTTCGGCGGAGGAATCCGATCCGCTGGCGGGGCATCGCTTCGTGGAGCTCTCGCCAGCGGAGCTGCAGACCAACATCAAGTATATGGGGGAGTGGCAGACGAAAATCTCGAAGCTGGCGGCCGACGTCAAGGAGAGGGGGAAGACCTTCCTCTACATCCCGAGGATCGATCAACTGCTCGGCGCCGGCACCCACGAGCATTCCGACGTCGACATGCTCACGGTGCTCGCCCCGCTCATCGAATCGGATGCGCTGGTCGTGATCGGGCAATCACCGCCGGCGGCCGCTAAGCGGATGCTTCGAGTGCGGCCTGAGCTC
Source organism: uncultured Gemmatimonadota bacterium (assembly GCA_964520315.1). Lineage (GTDB taxonomy): Bacteria. The sequence goes on along the minus strand of CAZFNT010000022.1, from coordinate 10,770 downwards.
GCTCGCGCCCTGACGCAGATCGAGCTGAATGCGCCGAGTCGCGAGGAGACGAGAGCGATCCTGAGCGGATCGGAGGGGTGGATTCGCGCGGGGGGTCCGCGAATCGAGCGGGCCGCGGTCGACCGCGCGATCGACGTTTGCGCTCGCTTCCTGCGGCATCGTGACTTCCCGGGCAAGGGGATCGATCTGCTGCGACGGACCGTGGAGAGGGTCGCCTCAGGGGGCGGTGAGCTGGTGACCGCGGAGGATGTCGCCGAGGAGATGAGCGCGACGACCGGTTTGCCCTCTTTCCTGCTGCTCGACTCCGAGCGCCTCGATCTCGCCCGCGCGAACCGCTTCTTCACCGAGCGAGTGCTCGGTCAGGATCCGGCGATCGAGGCGCTGATCGACACGCTCGCCCGCGTCAAAACCGGCCTGCAAGACCCCGAGCGCCCACTGGCCTGCTATCTCTTCGCGGGGCCGACCGGCGTTGGCAAGACCGAGACGGCAAAGGCGCTCGCGGCCTTTCTATTCAGCGACGAGAAACGGCTGGTGCGGCTAGACATGAGCGAGTTCTCCGACCCGAACGCGGTGGACCGACTGATTCAGGGCGACCCGCGGCAGGTCGGGTCGCGCGGCCAGCTCACCGGTGCGGTTCGCGAGAATCCGCTCTCAGTGCTGCTGCTCGACGAGATCGAAAAGGCGCACCCGCGGGTCTTCGATTTGCTGCTGCAAGTGCTCGGCGAGGGCCGGCTGACCGACGCGAAGGGGGAAACGGTCGACTTCCGCGAGTGCGTCATTCTGATGACCTCGAATCTGGGCTACGAGCGTGGCGGCGACGGCGCTTTCGGCTTCCAGCGGGACCGCGAAGAGGCGGTGGCCGAAGCGATTCGCGGCGAGGTGGAGCGCTTCTTCCGGCCCGAGCTGTTCAACCGCATCGATCGCGTCGTTCACTTCTACGGGCTGTCGCGCGAGACCTTTCGGAAGATCGCGCAGAGAGAGATCGGTCGCTGCCTGGCGCGGGAGGGGATCGTGAGGCGCGGCGTCGTGGTCGAGACCGATCCGAGAGTGGCCGATCTGGTCTTGGAGCGCGGGGAGAGCGGGCGCTACGGAGCGCGACAGCTCAAACGGGCGGTGGAGGATCTGGTGGCTGTCCCCCTCGCGCGCCTGCTGGCCGAGCACGCGCCGGCACCGACCGACACTGTGCGCCTATTGACGCAAGACGCGCGCGTCATAGCCGAGATCGTCCGAGATGAACCGGATACCTCCGACCGGCCTGCTCCACGTACTCCGGCGCCGGCGCGTGGCCGCGGTGACCTTCGGGCGGCACGGGGAGATGTGACGCGCCTGCGGGATCGGATCGCGGGCATCGAAGAGGCTCTGGAGGTCGATCGCCTGCGGGATCGCGGGGAGCGGATTCGGGCCGACATGGCCAAGCCGAGCTTCTGGGACGACACGGGCCGTAGCACGGAAACGCTCAGAGAGCTCGCCCGCGTCACGCAGATTCTCGACCGGCAAAAAGCGATGGAGCGGAAGCTCGACGAAGTGGTCCTTCTCATCGACCTCGTGGCGGAGGGGCGCAAGGAGCGAGTAGGTGAGCTGGACCGCCGCATCACCGACCTGAGTGGGCTGACGGAGCGGGTGGAGCTCGAAACGGTGCTCAGCGATGACGGCGATGCCCGCGCTGCCTACGTGCTGATCTCGGCGGCCCAGAGGGGCGGCGCGGCCCGAGAGTGGGCT
>CAZFNT010000022.1:6679-9006 GCA_964520315.1 uncultured Gemmatimonadota bacterium | reverse complement strand
CCTCTCGGTGGGCAGCGAGGGCAGGGCCGCGGTTCTGCGAATCGATGGCCCGAACGCGTTCGGGCTGCTCCGCGGCGAGACCGGCACCCACAGACGAATTGCGGGCAACTCGAAGACCGGCGCCAGGGAGGTGACCAGCGCGCGGGTTCTGGTGCTCCCCGATCCACCTAGCGCGGAAGGGAAGATCGATCCGGACTACCGCGCCCAGAAGGCCGATGAGCTCATATTCCTTGGGGAATCGTGCGGTGTCGTGACGATCGCCGGCCTGGGGAAGGCGTGGCGAATCCACACTCCGCTTCCTCGCCGAGAGGCACTGGAGCTCGGGCGCGATCTGGCGAGCGGATTGATCGAATGCCGCGCCTCGCTGGAGGTGTCGCTCAGCCGCATCGCGCGAAACGTGGGATTGTTGAAGCGTCGCTACGCGAAGGACCCGCGCACTGGACATCAGGTTTCCGATGTGGCCGCGGTGCTCAACGGAAAGATCGACGATTTCATTCTGGCGGCACTTCTCGAGATGAAAGACGGTGCCGAAGGGGGGGAGCGCGACAACCCCGCGGCTCACCCAGAATCCGCCACCTAAAGCGCGCTTCGCCATGCGCCTCTTGGCCTCATGCTGCGTTGGCCGCACCGATTCGATGCTCGACGTAGCTCCACTACGCCTCCGCTCAAATCGGCTTGCCGCCTTGCCCAAGACCAAGATTCGCACGGCTCGGGCACGCATTAGGTGGCGGATCCTGGTCACGAAGAGGCGGTACGCGGGGTGCGGCGCTGATCGGGACGATCAGGGTGTCGATATGGTCCAGGCGCCCGCGACGTACTCGCTGCCGCCATCCCACGTGCGATAGCCGAGCCTGGCCTTGTAGACACCAGCGGTGGTCACGTCGACGTCAACGACTTCGTAGCTGTTGTCGTATGAACTCGACGAGGCGATCACCGCGCCGAAGGGATCGATCAGATCGAGGTCGATATCAGCTTCGAGGGGGTCGTCGGTATAGCCGGCATTCGGATTCGAGTCCCAGCACACGACCACCTTGAGCCGTTGCCCTGCCGGAACATAGCCGATTCCGGCCTCGATCTGGCCACCGGAGAAGTCGGCCGCCTCGAGCACGCCGGCTTTCCATCGGCCGAGAACGGCCGAGGTCGCCGCGACCGTGCCGTCCACACCGCCGGTGCCGTCCAGCTCGCTCAGGCGTCGATCTCCCTCGATGTTGTGAACGCCGGAGGCCATAATCAACGCCTTGAGCGCCTCGGGCCAGAGTTTGAGTCCGGGATCCGCTTCCATGCAGATCGCGGCGATACCGCCGATGACCGGAGCGGAGTAGCTCGTGCCGCTTCCCACCGAGGTTGTAGGGCAGGTGCCGGGGCTCGCCAGAGTGAGGCTCGTGATATTCGACCCAGGGCCGGCCACTTCGGGTTTCTCGCGATCTCCGTTCGGAGAGATCGGATCCTTGCCCGACGATGAGGAGCTCAAAATGTCGTCGGCTCCGCCACATGTGTTGCGGTCATCGTAGTTCGCGACAGTACATATATTGAAGCCGTTGCCGGGACTCGTAAGATAGTTGCTGTTTCCGGAGTTCCCGGCCGAATCGTCGGCGAAGACGCGCGCGTTTCTAACGATGTAGTCGATGTGTCTGTCGTGTTCGTTCAGTTGACCGCTCGTGGTGAAGCCCCAGGAGTGACTCTGAAGATCGGCGTTGGCCGCGCCGGCGTCGATCGCGCCGGCCATATCGAAATCGCTGTAGCTGCCTCCGTTCGCACTGTAGAAGCACGCGCCATGCGCGATCCCCTTGTACGTCGCATTGCTGGAGACCATCATGCCGGTGCATGCCGTGGAATGCTGGTCGATGTTGGAGTGGGTCGGTTTGTTGGCGCCCATGTCGCAAACCAGGCATGTGTTGTCTCGATCGGCGCGACTGTCTTCCACGTGCGCTACGACCACACCGGCGCCCGTGAGACCGTACGCCCAAACATCCGGGTTGACATTGGTGGCGCAAGACTGGACGTCCAGCTCATCGGCGTTGGCGCTCCATGCATCGTAGAGATGATCGATCGTCTCGTCGTTCTCGACTTCGGCCACGGCGGCCGCAGGCAGGTCGACGTAGAGCAAAGGGGCCAATGTGCTGGCGTAACGGATCTCACCACCGAGCGCCCTCAGGCGAGGGAGTATCTCGCGCTGGGATTCTTCAGCAACGGCGCGAAGCTCGGCCACGTTGCTGGCATCCGTAGCCTTCTGTCGTGATGCAGCGGGGGCTGCGAATTCACTGCCGTCGCCGAGCTGCTCTAAACCGCGGACGCGGTTCCGCTCTTCTTCCTCTTCCAATCTGTCA
>CAZFNT010000022.1:5916-6669 GCA_964520315.1 uncultured Gemmatimonadota bacterium | reverse complement strand
TCGTCTCGGAGCTTCGCATCGCTTTGCCGGAGCAGCTCTTGGGGGGGCGGAGCGGTGGACATCTGATCGGCGTTCAGCCAAAGAGCCACGGGAATCGTCTCGTCGGCGGCGGCGCTGGCGAGGCGAGCGGCGAGGACCGGGGTCTTCTTCCCGTAGCGCGCCCGCCTGGCGGCGCTCTCGGCTCGTAGGAGCTGGTCGGCGTCAACCGCGTGCCCGGTCTCGTCCCAGGCTACATCCAAGAGCGAGTGAGTCCGAGTATCGCGCACCTTGGCGCGCCGAAAGCCGTGCCCGGTCCGCGGCAGGCGCACCGACACCTCGTGCTCGTTGACCAAGTGGGCGGCGTCGAGGCCATATAGGCGGGCGGCGACCGAGATCGCATCCGGCTCGGTATCTTGCAAGGCTGCGCCCGCGGTGAGCGATGTGCTGAGAATAAGCATGGTCGAGATGATCACTGTTGACTCCTCACGAGTATCGGGACGGTGACGGCATCTGGACCCGCCGTGCCCGGCCGATCGGAATGCGCGTACTCCTCCCGAGTGTAAGCGCATTCCTGATCCGCACCTTGGTCAATCGAGAGCGTGGTGCGGTGTCTCTCCATCATCGACAGCGCGCTCGTGCTGGAACGCTTCGTGCTCACTGGGGGAACGACGAGCGGACTCGGCCGCGTTGCGGTAATCTCGGCCACTGTCGACACCGAGAAACCCAAAACGAGCCGCGCCGATGCCAACTTCGACCAAAGACAACCTCGATTCC
>CAZFNT010000022.1:2828-5906 GCA_964520315.1 uncultured Gemmatimonadota bacterium | reverse complement strand
CCGCAATCCTGGAGCTCATGAGCGTCGAGGCGAGCGAGAAGATCCTCGTTCGCGCTCTCGATCTGTTCAGACGTGGCCGGGTCGACCGCATTCGGGCGGTGGACGGACTGATCGAGGCCCGGGTCTCCGGATCTAGCTCGCGCCCCTACCCCGTGACGGTCTCTCCCACGGCCGACGGGATCGACGTAGATTGCGGCTGCCCTTTTGATTGGGAACCGATTTGCAAGCATGGAGCCGCGGTGATCATGGCGGCGAGTGACGAAGCGGATGTCGCACGACTAGCGGCTAGAATCGGCGGAGAGGAAGCGGGGTCGGGTGCGGATCCGCGCAGCGATGAGGGCGTGGAGATCGGATCGAACTCTTACCTTTCAGTCAGAGAGCAAGAGATCGCGATTCGAGTGCAACGCGGGCTTCGCGACGCTGTGCGAATCCGTCGCATCGAAGGGGGGATGGTCTTCGGACGTTTTCGCGTCGAGGGGCCGGAAGGCGAGCGTGCATACGAGGTGCAGATTCGCGACGCTCTACTTCCAGTGAACCGATGTACATGCCCCGACTTCCACGTGAACATGCTCGGCACATGCAAGCATATCGAAGCGGTGCTGCACCGCGCACGCAAGCGTGCGAACCGCAAGTTCGACAAGCTCTCGCGCACTCGACCCGAGATCGCCCGTGTAGCGGTTCGAAGAGACGATCATCCCCGTGTCGTACTGCTCCCGGCGGCCCGGCCATCGCCCGAGCTTCGGCGAATCGACAAGCGCTTCTTCGACGCGGGGGGCGTGCTAGCGAGCGATCCACGCGTGGCCATTCCGAGAATCCAGGACTGGAGCCGCCGTATCCCCGATCTGGTGGTCGATGAGGATGTACGTATCTACCTCGATCAAATCGTTTGCGACGATTCGAATCGCGAGAGGGAAGAGGATATCCGCCGGGAGGTCGCCACGGCAGGCAGCAGGCTCAGGGGGTTCCGGGGGCAGCTCTACCCCTATCAAGTAGAAGGCGCCGCCTTCCTCGCCGGGCGCGGATCGGCTCTGCTCGCAGACGATATGGGCCTCGGCAAGACGGTGCAGGCGATCGCCGCCGCCTTGCACCTTCGGGGCAGAGGCGAAGTGGAAAGGGTGCTCATCGTGTGCCCGGCATCGCTCAAACACCAATGGGCGAAGGAGATCGAGCGTTTTGGCGGTATCGAGCCGTGTGTCGTATGGGGCGGGCCGCGGGAGCGCAGACTCCTCTACGAGCAACGCGCGCCCTTCACAATCGTCAACTATGAGCTCGTCATTCGGGATGAGGAGCTGGTCGCTGAGCTCGATCCGGATCTGCTCATACTCGACGAAGCGCAGCGGATCAAGAACTGGCGCACGAAGACGGCCGATAGAGTGAAGCGGATTCCCGCACGGCATGTCTTCGTGTTGACCGGCACTCCCTTGGAAAACCGTCTCGATGATCTCTACTCTCTACTCCAGGCCGTCGAGCCGCGCGTGCTCGGGCCGCTGTGGGCCTTCAACCATCGTTTCTTCAAGCCGGGGGAGAAGAGCCCGCGGAAGGCCCGAAAGCGACCGCGCGGAATCGGCCACAGGAATCTCGATGAGTTTCGCAGGCGGATTCGCCCGGTCGTGCTTCGCAGAACGCGCGAAAAGGTGCTCACGCAGCTCCCCGAGAGAATCGAGAACCGCTTCTACGTGGAGCTCACGCCTGCGCTGCGCAACTTCATGGAAGAGGGCGTCCAGGCCGCTGCGATGATTGCCGCGCGAGCAGAGAAGCGCCCGCTCACACCGGCGGAGGAGAAGCGGCTTTTCGCGGCGATTCAGAGGGCGAGGATGGCCTGCAACGCCGGGCGGCTCGTGGACGATGAGTGTACCGATTCACCGAAGCTCGCCGAGTTGATCAACGTTCTGGAGGACTTCGCGGCCGAGGGCAAGCGGAAGGCGGTGATCTTCAGTGAATGGGAGCGGATGATCAGGATGGCGGCGGAAGAGGCTCGCAAGCTAGACCTTGGCTACGAGCTGCTCTGCGGGCGGGTGCCGACGAAGAAGCGAGGGGCGCTGCTCGATCGCTTCCGCGATGACCCGAACTGTCGCTTACTCTTCTCGACCGACGCGGGTGGAGTGGGCCTGAATCTCCAATGCGCCGACACTGTGATCAACCTCGAGCTCCCTTTCAATCCGGCACGGCTCGATCAACGGATCGCGCGGGTTCACCGCCTGGGGCAGAAGCGGCCGGTGCATGTGCTCCTGCTGATCTCGGAGCGCTCGATCGAAACCGGGATCGAGCAAGGCCTGGTGCGAAAGAAAGAGCTTTTCCAAGAGGTGCTCTCGGAAGACGCGACAGCGACGGAGCTCGATTCCGCTCCGGGCTTGCTGAGGTCCATTCGCCCCGTGCTGGAAGCGCTGGAGCCCGATTCATTCCGACCCGATTCGCACGAGATGCTCGCTGTGGCGAGCGACGACGATCCGCTGGAAGCAGAGGAACCGACAGGCGGCACGGAACCGCCGAGATCCGAGAACGCGGGCGCGGCCGAGGGCCTGTTTCGCAATGCGCACAGAAAACTGGCGGCGGCCAGGGCGCTGGTCGACGCGGAGATTCCGAGCGAAGCGTTCGGGCGCGTACGCGAGTCGCTCGAAGCCGCGATTCGAGCCATGGCCCCGAAGGGCTCGGAGGACCTGTCTCCGACGCGACTCCTCCACGAAGTGTTGCTACCCGAGGGATTGGTGAGCTTCGATGCCGCGGCCCTCTTGGCGAGCGCCGTTGAAGTGGAGCGTGCCTATGGAGCGTCGGACGCGCAGCCGCCGGCCACGTTGGTGTCTCAGATGCTGGATAGAGCGTCGGTGCTTCTGGCCGATCTTCCCGATGGGCCCCGGGCGCAGTGAGCGGATTTCTTGCCAGGAGGATCGCGACTTGAAGTCTATTGCCGCAGTTGTCACCCAGGCTCCGGGCGACCCGATCGATGAGACGCTCGACGACCTGAGGCGATCGCCCTTGATTGCGGCGATCTGCCGCGTCGTTCTGTCAGAGGACGAAACCATCGATGGCGGTGATTTCGTGCGGGCGGATCGGTTTTGGACTTCGGAGAGCGTGGCCGAG
>CAZFNT010000022.1:0-2818 GCA_964520315.1 uncultured Gemmatimonadota bacterium | reverse complement strand
GGCATCGAGATAAGGGCTCGCCTGATCTCCTGTGGATTCTGCCCGGTGCTCCGCGCTTGCCGGAGGATGGTATTGCTCGTCTCGCGCACACCTTGCGCGAGAGCGGCGGGGCAATCGCCTATGGCGACTATGCCGAGATCTCGACCGGCGGGGAGTCGTTCGCGCACCCCTTGGTGGCCTACCAGAGCGGCAGCATACGCGATGATTTCGATTTCGGATCGGTGCTCCTCTTCTCGGGCGCCGCCATCACCGATGCTGGAGCGCGCGTGACGCAGGGGCTGAACCACGGAGCGTTCTACGATCTACGGCTGCGCGCGTCGGAGACGGGCCCCCTTCTCCATCTCCCCGAACCGCTCTATCAGCGGAAGGCGATCGACGCCCGCGCCACCGGCGAGAGCATCTTCGATTATGTCGACCCGACTCGGCGCGACTACCAGTTGGAGATGGAGAGAGTTGCGACCGAACACCTGCAACGAAGGGGTGCCTGCCTGCCCCCTCCGGCGAACCCGCTCGTCGACGATGGCCACACCTATCCCGTACAGGCGAGCGTCGTGATCCCCGTGCGCGACCGCGCACAGACCATCGGCGACGCAATCCGGAGCGCGAGGGTGCAAGAGGCCGATTTCTCCTTCAATCTGATCGTCGTCGATAATCACTCCACCGACGGCACGACCAACCTGATCGCCGATCTGGCCGGCCAGGACAAAGGGATCGTGCATCTGATTCCGGAGCGCCGCGATCTAGGCATCGGCGGGTGTTGGAACGAGGCCGTTTACTCCCGACATTGCGGGCGCTACGCAGTGCAGCTCGACAGCGACGATCTCTACGATGGCAAAAGCGTTCTCAGCCGCATCGTAGCCAAGCTGGGTGAAGGCCCCTATGCGGCATTGGTAGGCGCATACACGACCGTCGACTTCGACCTGAGACCACTGCCTCCCGGCCTGGTCGATCATGGCGAGTGGACTGATGACAACGGGCACAACAATGCTCTGCGCATACACGGTTTGGGAGCTCCGCGTGCGTTTCACGTGCCGACTCTGCGAACCGTCGGTTTTCCCAACGTCAGCTACGGCGAGGACTACAGTGTGATGCTGGCGCTCTCGCGCCGTTACAGGCTGGCCCGCATCTATGACTCGCTCTACTGGTGCAGGCGATGGGAAGGAAACAGCGATGCCGATCTGCCTCTGGATGCGGCCAATCGATACGCCACATACAAAGATCGGCTGAGGAGCCTCGAGATCGCCGCCAGGCTGAGGGGTGAGTATTGAGCTGGGCGCAACGCCTTATCGCAGAGCACTCGGTCGGTGACGAGATCGATACAGCGATCGAGATGCTCTTTCGAATTCAGCGCCGGGACTGGCGACTGCTCAAAGAGAACGAAGCCACCCTCGCCGAGGCACGCGTCCGAAAACTCATCGATGGTCTCGACTGCGTTCTCGCTCAGGAGAATCCAGGTCGACACGGTTCGGTCAGCGCGAAGGTCGACACCGCGTCCGTCGCACGCAGACCCTGCTTCCTTTGTGAGCCCAACCTACCCCAACAAGAACGCGCAATCGGGTTTGGGGCTGATCTCATCTTGTTGCCCAACCCGTATCCGATCGTTCCGCGACATGTTTCCGTTCCAACAAGAGAGCACGAAGCCCAGGCGATCGATGGACGACTGAAGGACTTCCTGGCGTTGTCCAGGGCGATTGGGCAAGGCACACTGGCGATCTACAACGGTCCGCGATGCGGGGCATCCGCGCCCGATCATTTCCACTTTCAGACCGGACGCATCCCTCACCCTCCGATCGAAACAGCTATCGAACATGGGCGAAACAAGGGCAACTGGACGGCTCTCGATAGCTTCGGACGCCGCGCCCTTGTGTTGCGCACCTCCGATGCGAACGAAGCGGAACGGAAACTGCGGATCGCGATCGAGCAGCTCGCAACGATCGACGGCTCCGGCGACGAACCGATGCTCAATCTCTTGGGAAGGTACCGCGACGGCGTCTTCGAGGTGTTCTTCTTTCCACGCGACCGCCATCGGCCCGACTGCTATTTCACCGAGGGCGACGAACGACTGCTGGTAAGCCCCGGTGCGATGGAGATGGCGGGCCTGGTCGTGCTTCCGCATGCGCGGGACTTCGAGCGAATCGACGCGAGTCAAATGCGCAGGATCTTCGAGCAAGTTACCCTGGACGAGGACCGCTTCGAGCGATGGTGGAGTGAGATTCGATGAAGGCGCTCCCGGCGCACGAACCGCAATTGAGCGTGGGACTGGTGTCGGATGTGAAGGCGATTCGGCTGCGGCTGCTGGGAGAGTTCGCACTTGGTGGTCGACAGGTGCCGCCCGGCGATTATGACGCGACACAATCGGCCGGAGTAGTCGCCCTCACAGAGGCGACCAGCGGTGGCGCTTCAGTTGCGAGAGGGTCCGAGCTTCATCTCATGCCACCGGCGGATCGGGAATCCAGATTCGAGATTGAGGCCACTATTGGGATTGGATTCCATTGGGAGCAAAACGAGCAACAGATCTTCTGTGGCCACGTAAAGCTGTGCGCGACGCATGGCGATCGAGTCAGCATTATCAACGAAGTGCCTCTGGAAACGTACTTGCGTTCGGTGGTCTGCTCTGAGATGAGTGCTGGCTCCCCGATAGAACTGCTCCGTGCCCATGCGATCGTATCTCGAAGCTGGTTACTGGCACAGCTCTCCGGGGACAAGAGGGCCGGCCCCATTGGGAACCGACCTGGCGAGCGGATCCGAATCTACGATCATGAGTCCCATGCCGATTTCGACGTATGCGCCGATGACCATTGTCAGCGCTATCAAGGCG